>PAFB01000025.1 GCA_002700865.1 Rhodospirillaceae bacterium | reverse complement strand
TAAAATAAGCAGGCGAAGCCCTCATCAGGGGGCGCTTGCGCCCAGCCTTAACCGGTTGGCACAATCCTTGTCTGTCTATGAATGCCGCGTTTGATCCAATTCTGGGCTATACCGGTTCAACAGGAATATTGGGAGCCTTAGCCAATGACAGCTTCTTACGTCGTATCCAGTGCAACGGGCCGCTTTTTTACAGCTTTTGCCTCGGGCATAGCCTTTGTTCTGGCTTTCGCAATTCCAACGGCGTCGGCTCAGTCGGCCAGTCAGGAATGTGGCGAACCGGGTAACCGCTTTGTACGTTTTGTTGGCGGTTCCTACGTGGTGCGTAGCAAGTTTTGTGAAGTCGAGCGTCAGTTGTTTGAACAGCTGGATGCAACACGGGAGGCAGAAATTCGGGCTGGCGGCTTGATTAGCGAGCGCGACCTCAGCCGCGCCCGGGTCGCTGAACTCGAAGCTCAACTGGAAACCGCTGGCGCTTGCCGCGCACCGGAGTTGGAGGCGTCGCTCGATGCGATGCGGATGGAAAACCTTGATCTGCTAGACAGTCAGGACAACCTGACCTCTCAAATTGCGGGTCTGGACCTGCAGATCGAGCAATTGCGCGACAACATCAACGCCCAGCAAACTCAGCTTGACGACGCCTTTTTGGACGATCAGGGCCAGGCATCAGAAATCGTCCGTTTGACCGCAGCACTCAAGGCTTCGAATACCGAGGCGCTGGCCATCAGGACCGAGCGCGATAAGCTTCAGGCTGGCTACGAAGCCTTGGGGTTGAAGAGCCGGGAGGATGCGAGCCGACTGGGAGCTGAACTGGAAAGCACCACGCAGACCCTATCGCAATGCCTGAAGGATTTTGAAGGCTACCGCACCACGGTTTCCGACTCAGCGGCAGTCTCAGGTGACGTTGAAGCGCAAATGGCTCTGGCCAAGGCTGACGCCATGGACATGGAAGTCAAGCTGACCGCCGCGCGCGAAGAAATCGCTACCCTCAAGCTTGAGATGGATCAGCGGCAGACCGCTGCCAGAATGGCTCAGCAGACCTTGCGGGCTGACCTCGCGCAAGCACAGCAGACAATCACAGACCGTGACACGATGCTCGAAGACCTTCGCGCCCAGATGGACCGGGTCAATGGCGAGCGAGACACTCAGGTCGCCGCGCTGCAGGCTCAGCTGGCCGATCTCGACATGCTCGACGCGCTTCGGGCGATGAGCGAAAAACAGGCCAGTGATCTTGCCCGGGCACAGGATGCGATGGCCACTGCTTTGGCATCCAAGGCCTCGTTGGAGGGTCGCCTACGGGACGCTCAGGAAAGCCTCGGCGCAACGCAAACGAAGCTCGAAAGGGCTTCGGGCGAGCTCAAGCTAATCCGGGTCAACCTTGCAAATGGTCCAAAACCGTTCGAACAACTTGAAGCGCTGAAAGCTCAACTGGAAGAGGCCCGTGCAGGTCAGCACGCCAACGGCGAGCTGTCAGCCAAGCTCGCTGCCGCGCAGTCCGAGATTGAGGTGCTTCGCGGTGCCGTCAAGAATGCGACCGTCATGCCTCATGCTTCGTCCAGTACCTTGAATTCCGCTCTGCGGCTTTGGATGGAACGTAGCCGTGGCAACGATGAAAATGGCTTGTTTCTTCATGATGACCGGCTGGTTCTCTCCAGCGGTGCCTCACTGTTCCAACCCGGCAGCGCTCGGCTGAGTGCTGAGGGGAACAAGCTGCTCGCCAGCATGGCAGAAGAGCTGAAGACTGAAATTGCAGCTTTGCCGGAAGGTGAGGACTGGCAGCTTGACGTGCTTGGTCATGCCGACGCAACGCCCGCAGGCAACCGCTGGCCATCAAACTGGGAGCTGTCGGCTTTCCGCGCTGCGACGGTGGTTCGCACGCTGGTCGATGCCGGTTTGCCGCCAAGTCAGCTATCAGCTGTTGGCCTTGGCGAGTTCCATCCGCTCATCGATGAAGCCACGCCTGAAGCCTACGCCAAGAACCGCCGGATTGAACTTCAATTCCGCTAAGGGCTTGCAAAAGACTAAATTGACATAAAGAATGACTTTGACCCAACTTTTAGGGAAAGGACTAGAAAATGAATTGGAGACGTATCGTCGCCATCATTCTCGGCATTGCCGCGATTCTCAGCCTGCTGTCACAGCTTGGCATCTTTTCGGCAGCGGGGCTGTCTGAATATCCCTGGTGGCTGATCTGGCCGCTTACTATTTCCGGCCTGATCGGCGCGCTCATGCTCTGGTTCCTGAGCGGCGAACGTTCCAGCGAGTCCTCAGCCTCGGACAGCGCGCCGGCGCAAAGCAGCGGCGCGTCGTCTGACCTCGCGGACCGCGACGCCCGTATTGCCCGACTTGAGGCTCAGTTGGCGGAAGCGCAAATGGCCAGCCAAGATGGTGGCGGTGACTCTGCTGCTCTGGCTTCGGAAAACGCGTCTCTGCGGGCCGAAAACGCCCGGCTGAAGGACGAAATCGGCGAGACTGCTGCGACCATGCACGCGACCGAGCGGGTGGAGTTCCGAGGCAAGTCCCAAGACGACCTGAACACCATGTTCGGCGGCGATTTCATTGATGGCGCCATGGCCCGTCACTTTGCCATCGATTATGTCGACTCAAAGGGTCAGCCTTCGCAGCGGGAGATCCTCGTCTATGCGCTGGTGCACCGTAAGGGCAATCTCAACCTCGACAGCTTCCCGACAGATGGTTACTCGTGCCTGACCTTCCGTGCTGACCGCATCCAGAAGCTCAAGGATTTGCAAACCGGTGATGTGGTGACACAGGACATCGGCAACTGGATTGCCGAAACGTCAAAGGCCCGTGCTGCGGATTGAGGTCGTCCCTCGGTTTTCGACGGTATTGAGCAAAAGGGGAACCAGCGGGTTCCCCTTTTTTTGTGCAGTGGCGTGTCTGCGGCTATTGCTGCCCGGTGCGGTGGGCGTCGGGGTCAGGGCTGGATAACGACTTTGCCGACTGATTTGCGCGTCGCAAGCGCTTCAAGACCCTTGGTTGCCTCAGCCAAAGGTACGATGTCAGAAACGTGCGGCTGCAGCTTGCCTTCTTTGAGCCAGCCCATCAGCGTGAGCAGGGAGCCCATCATCACGCCGGGATTGTGGCGCGCATAGCTACCCCAATAGACGCCCACAACCGCAATGTTCTTCACCAACAGCAAGTTTGCCGGGACTTTGGGGATCTCGCCCGAGGCGTACCCGACGGTCAGTAACCGCCCCTCAAAATTCATGCAGCGAAGCATGGTGTTGAAGGCATCTCCGCCGATGACATCATAGCCCACATCCGCGCCGCCCAAGGCCTTCACCTTGTCTCGCAATTCAGGGTCAGCGACGTCAAATACGTGGTCCGCGCCGCGGCTGCGGACCAATTCGCGCTTCTCTTCAGTGCTGGCCAAGCCAATGACCGTTGCACCCATTTGCTTACCAATCTCAACCGCCGTCAGCCCGACCCCGCCAGAGGCTCCGTTGATCATCAAGGTCTCGCCGGACTTGAGCCGTGCACGGGTTTCCAAAGCAACGTGTGACGTGCCGTAGGCAATGGTAAAGGCCGCTGCGTCGGTGAAAGCGATGCCTTCTGGCAGAGGAATCAGGGTGGCAGCATTGGCCAGAGCAATCTCCGCAAACCCGCCCGTAGACACCAGCGCAATAACCCGCTGACCAATCTCCACACCCTTCACGCCCTCACCCAGTGCGAGCACCTCACCAGCGACTTCTGCGCCCGGTACAAATGGCGTGTCGGGTTTTTCCTGATACAGGCCCTGCACGATCAACGTGTCGGCGAAGTTAACGCCGCAAGCCTTTACGCTGATCGCCACCTGACCCTTACCGGGGGTGGGATCGGCGATTTCCTTGACCGAATGAGTGTTGATGGGGCCGAGGGTTTCGCAGACCAAAGCTCGCATGTTTCGCATCTCCCAGTGCAAAAGGTTCATCAGCACCCGGAGACCTATGAGGCCCGTGTGCTGCTCAGTTAAACTTATATTGGCAGGCCATAGTGATCCGCTGCAAGCCGTCGCTGATGCTCAGGGGCTTGGTAAGGGGAAAAGCGTAGTTTGGCGGGCTGCCTGGACAGTTTTTTTGACTGTGCCAGAGAACGCCATCGGCTGAGACCACTTTTGGGTTGTAGACGGCATAGAAATTCGGGCCTTCGATTTCGATGAAGGCGACCGGGTTTTCCTTGGTCAATGCCGCTGCCGAGGGCATGCGGTCCATAGCTTCGGCCACCGATGCGTCATCCATGGGATCGGTTGCATCGCAGGCGACAAGCAGTGCCAGCAACAGCCCCAGCGCAAACGTCACCCTCGCCGCCATGTCGTGCCTCCGGCACCGTCTTCAAGGATGATACCGGCCTCTGTGAGTTGATCGCGGATTTCGTCGGCGCGGGCAAAGTTCTTGGCCTTTTTGGCGTCAGCGCGTTCGATGATCAAAGCATCAATGGCGTCGCCGGAAAGCCCGTCTTCATCGCTGCCGCCACCTTGGAACCAGTCTTCCGGGGACTGTGTCAGCAGGCCGAGGAACTGGGCTGCCGCGGCAAGCTGAGCCGGATTGGATTTGAGCGCGTCGATTTCGGCAAAGGCTTGTGGCGTATTCAGGTCGTCACGAACGGCTCGCAACACGGGTTCTGGAACTTCTGCAGCGGCAGGTGCGCCGTTCCAGGTGCGGTACCAGCTATCCAGCCGGTTCTTTGCCTCGACCAATTTGGCTTGCGTGAAATCCAGCGGTGCGCGGTAATGCCCGGAGAGCAGCGACAGCCGCAAAGTTTCCCCTTGGTGCCCCTCACCCAGCAAATCGCGCACGGTGAAGAAATTCCCCAGCGACTTCGACATCTTCTGGCCTTCGACCATCAGCATGCCGTTGTGTAGCCAGGTCTTGGCCATATGAGCGGTGTCGTTTGCACAGCGGCTTTGCGCGATCTCGTTTTCATGGTGGGGGAAAATCAGGTCGTTGCCGCCGGCATGGATATCGAAAACGTCGCCCAGGATCGACTTTGACATGGCCGAACACTCAATGTGCCAACCCGGTCGCCCAAGCCCCCAGGGACTGGCAAACGCGGCGCTCTCTGGCTCCTCGTTCTTTTTCGGCTTCCAAAGCACGAAGTCGGACGCGTCTCTTTTCGCAGAACTTACCTCAACACGGGCGCCGGCGATGATGTCGTCCTGACTGCGCCGGGAAAGCTGGCCATAGTCGTTCATCGACGGGACGTGGAACAGCACGTTGCCGTCCGGTGCCACGTAGGCGTGGCCCTTGTCGATCAACACCTCGATCATCCCGATCATTTCCGGAATGTATTCCGTGGCGCGCGGCATGTTGGTAACGGGCAGCACGCTCAGGGCATCGAGGTCGTCGAGGTAATCTTGCGTAGAGGCTGCCGTCAGTTCACCGATGGGTTTGCCAGTTTCGATCGACCGGGCGATGATTTTATCGTCAACGTCGGTGATGTTGCGCACAAAAGATACGTTCTCCGCCCCGAAATCATGACGCAACAAGCGGTGCAGCATGTCGAAGTTGACCGCCGACCGGGCATTGCCCAAATGCGCCAGATCGTAGACCGTCGGACCACACAAATAGACGCCAACCTGACCCGGGATAATAGGTACAAAATCCTCGATTTGTCGCGTGAGTGTGTTGGTCAAACGGATTTCGGTCATCAGGCTTGGGTCCTCAGGCAGCATTTAGCCGGTTCAGGCGACATTCCCATTTAAACGCGCAATAATCTTTGTACGATCAATCAATGGCAACAGCACGGCCATTTCAGGCCCGCGTGGCTGGCCGGTTACAGCGAGGCGCAACGGCATGAACAGCGCTTTGCCTTTCGCACCCGTTTCCGCTTTAACGGCGTCGGTCCAGACCTTCCAACTGTCGCCGTCTAACTCACCGTCGGGCAGCAGTTCGGCAGCTTTGATTGCAAAGTCAGCGTCTTCGATTTCCGGGGTTACGGGGCCATCGATCAAAGCCAGCCAGTCGCCAACATCTGACAGGCGTTCCAAATTGGGCTGGATCGCGGCCCATTGCGCCGGGGTCATGCCGTCAAACCGGCTGGTCACGGCCTCATAGGGCAACTGGCGGACGATTTTGCCGTTCAGGGGGGCCAGTTCGTCGGGGTCCATGCGTGGACCAGATCGGCCAAATCGTTCGATGCCGAAGGTCGCGGACAATTCGCCAATATCGGAAACGGGTTGCGGACCGTCGGGGGTGCCAAGACGGCTCAGAAAGGCAACGATGGTCAGCGGTTCCAGCCCGCCTTCATCTCGCAAGTCTCGGATGGATAGTGCGCCGTTCGACTTGGACAGCTTGGACCCATCCGCGCCACTCACCAGCGGCATATGCGCAAAGCGCGGCATCTGAAAATCGCCCAGCCCCTTTTGCTCGGCGAGGGCTTCGAAAAGCTGGATTTGTGTTGCGGTGTTGGACGTATGGTCTTCGCCGCGGATGATGTCGGTCATGCCCAAATCGATGTCATCGAGCACAGAACAGAGGGTGTAGAGGTAAGAGCCATCGCCCCGGATCAGCACGGGATCAGAGAGATTCTCGGCCAAAAAGCTCGTCTCTCCGCGCGCCAAATCGTGCCACTTGATTTCACCGGGCTTCAGCGCAAACCGCCAGTGCGCCTCGCGTCCTTCGGCCTTTAATCGGGCCTCGTCTTCGGCAGACAGAGGGTAGGCTGAGCGGTTGTAGATGAACGGTTTGCCTTGGATCGACGCTGTTTTGCGCATCAATTCCAGCTCTGGCCCCGTCTCGTAACAGGCATAGAGGCGACCGCTGGCAATCAGGTTGTCACGGGCTTTGTCGTATTCGGCGAAGCGGTCGGACTGTTTGGCATAATCGTCCCACGTCAGCCCCAGCCAGGTCATGTCTTCTTCGATCCCTGCCCGGAATTCGTCCGTACTCCGTTCCAGGTCAGTGTCGTCAATCCGCAGGACAAAGGTGCCACCGGCTTGTTTGGCGTGCATCCAGTTGATGACGGCCGTTCGGATGTTGCCAAGGTGCAGCCAGCCGGTTGGTGATGGGGCGAAACGAACGCGGAGGGTCACTGGAATGTTCCTAAAGGTCAGACGGTAAACGATACCGGTTGGTCAGGGGGTAGGCACGATCACCCACCAGGGCACGCTGGCTCAATCGAAGCACTACTGGCGCACTCCGGCGCTTGTACTCCGATACCGATATCCGCTTCCACAGATCAATGCAGGCCTCAACTCTGAAGCCTTCGTCTTCGAGACTGTCGATGCACAACTCGTCTTCGATCAGGGCTTTGAGCTGGCGGTCGGTTTCTGTATTTCCTACCGGCGGCGCGTCTTCGCCCATGGCTTCGGCCAGAGAGGAAAGGTCAGAGCTGTAAACATCGCCAAAAGGCGCCATACGCGGGCCATCGAGGCCATGCAGATTCTCAAACTCACCCAGCGCCAGTTCGGTCTTGGACCAAGGCAGCAGGGTTAGAGTATTTCCGGCTTTCCAGTCCACAATCGGCACGAGTGTTTTCAGCATCTCCGTCGCCGGATGGGCCACGTCAGCGACTTCGACTGACAGGCGGTTCTTGCGTGCGAAATCAGCAACGCCCAGTCGGATCACTTTGGCGGCGGCCTGCCAACTGGTCTCCGGTTCGTCCTTGGGTGCCGACACACAGCGCCAACTCCCTTCCACACGCATCCAACGGGTGTTGAAAACCCCGGTCTCAGCGAGCGGGAAACAGCCGGCGAAATCGCCGCCGGGGTTGATACAGAACCCGCCACCATCAAACACCATCCCGTCCTGACCACCGACGAGATTGGTGTAAATGATGGGAAAGCCGTGCACTTGGCTCAGCCGAGACATCGCCGCGTGCCGCTGGTCCATAATATCGGCGGTGTAGCCCGAACCGTTGAGCGCGATCATCAGGTCCGTGCCGGTTTCTTCAAGCGTTTCGGGACCGTCTTCCCGCCAGGCATCATCGCAAATCTGCAGACCGATTTTCGCGCCGCGAAACATCACCGGTCCCTGCAGCGGCCCGGGCTCAAACCAGCGCGCTTCGTCAAAGGGGCCAAAGGTGGGCAGGGAGCGCTTATACCGCTTGCCCAGCACTTCGCCGTTTTCCGCGAGAAACGCGGCATTGTACGTCACGCCTTTCATCCGGCGATGCTTCGACGCATAGGCGTAGAACGCGGGTACGACGCTGTCATCGACAATCAGACTGCCAAAAACAATACCGGGCCGGCCTTCGCCTTCAGTCAGGTCAACCAGCCGGTCGTTGGCATGCATGCAGTCCTTGAGGAACTGCTCATGCAGGGCGAGGTCGCCAAGTGGGTAGCCGGTCAGCGACGACTCAGCAAACACCACCAGATCGGCATTTGCGGCGGCTTCTTCGTAGGCTGCGATGTGAAGTTCTAGATTGCGCGAAATGTCCCCGGCAATCGGGTTGATTTGCGCCACCGCAATGCGGAGTTGGTCCATTCAGACGGGCTCTACAGCTGTGATTGGGGCGGCGTTAACCCCGGACGATTATCTCGCCAAATTCGTCCGCTGTTTAGCTGGAAATTGCCATTTAGCAAAGTCATGAGTGCCTTGTGTCTGCGCGGGTTCGGCTTGCATACGGGGTTGGGGCCGGGTGCGGTTGCCGGTCGGAACCCCCTGTTCCCACCGGCATTGGCATTAGGCTTCGTACTTGAGAAGCAGGTCTTTGGCGTCCACTTGGTCACTGGCTTTGACAAAGACTTCCTCGACTTTGCCATCCTGATCCGCGTACACGCTGGTTTCCATTTTCATGGCCTCAAGCGACAGCAGCACGTCGCCTTTCTTAACTTCGTCGCCGACTTTGACGTTCACCGTGACAATCGCCCCGGGCATCGGAGCGGCAACTTCACCCGGCGCGCCGGTAGCAACAGGACGGGCGGTGCTGTCTGCGGCCGCGTGGGCATCCTGAATGACGACGTTTCGAGGCTGACCGTTCAGCTCAAAGAACACCGTCCGGCGGCCTTTTGCATCGGGATCGGACACAGCCAGCAGGCGGATGATAAGCCGCTTACCGGCATCAATTTCGACGGAAAGCTCCTCGCCAACTTCGGGACCGTAAAAGAACACGGGTGTCGGCAGCAGTGATGTATCGCCAAAGTCGCGTCGGTGGCTTGCGTAGTCGAGGAAAACCTTGGGGTAGAGGACATAGGCGGCGACGTCCTGGTCGCTGACCTGCTCAGCCGTGCGACCAAAAACCTCAGCCAGTTCCTGGCGAATTTTTTGGAAATTGACGGGCGGCAGGGAAGCGCCGGGCCGTTCGGACAGTGGTGCTTCGCCGCGCAGGACTTTGGCTTGCAGCTTCTCCGGAAAGCCGCCAACCGGCTGTCCCAAATCGCCCCGGAAGAACGACACGACGGAATCCGGGAACGCGACCTCTTTTTCAGGGTCAACCACGTCTTCAGCGGTCAGATTGTGCGAAACCATGAACAGCGCCATGTCGCCGACCACTTTGGAAGACGGCGTAACTTTGACGATATTGCCAAACAAGCGGTTTACATCGGCGTAGCGCTTCACCACGTCCGGCCAGCGGTGCTCGATCCCGAGGCTTCGGGCTTGCTGGCGCAGGTTTGTGTACTGGCCGCCGGGCATGGCATGCTCGAACACGTCCGAGGACCCAGCCCGCATATCGGCTTCGAAAGCGGCGTAATGGCGGCGGGCGCCTTCCCAGTAGTGGGCAACCTTGTCGAGCGTATCGCGGGGCAGGTCAGTGTCACGCTCCAGTCCGCGAAGGGATTCGACGATGGTGCCCAGATTGGGCTGTGATGTCAGACCCGAGAGCGGGTCCATCGCCGCATCGATGATATCCACGCCCGCAGCGCTGGCTGCAAGGATCGAGGCGACTTGTCCGCCGGACGTGTCGTGCGTGTGGAAATGAATCGGCATGCCGATTTCGCCCTTGAGTGTTTCAACCAGCTTCGCGGCTGCGGCAGGACGGGCAACGCCGGCCATGTCCTTGATTGCCAGCGTATGGGCACCAGCAGCTTCGAATTGCTTCGCCATATCGACGTAGTAGGCCAGCGTGTACTTGTCTTCCGTCGGGTTCAGCAAGTCGCCGGAGTAACAAATTGTGGCTTCACAGATCGCGCCAGCTTCGATCACGGCGTCAATCGCAACGCGCATGTTTTCAACCCAGTTCAGGCTGTCAAACACCCGGAATACGTCCACCCCGCGACCACCGTCAAAAGCATGGTTGACGAAATCCTTGACCACGTTGTCGGGATAGTTGGTGTAGCCCACGGCGTTGGAGCCGCGCAGCAGCATTTGGAACAGATGGCTGGGTGCCGCTGCGCGCATTTGGGCCAGCCGCTTCCACGGGTCTTCCTTGAGAAAGCGGTAAGCCACGTCAAAGGTCGCGCCACCCCAGACTTCCAGACTGAACAGACCCCGAAGGCCGTTTTCGTAGGCCGTCATCGGCGCAACCAAATCAGCCGTCCGCATACGGGTCGCAAGCAAAGACTGATGCGCGTCACGGAAGGTCGTGTCCGTCACCAGCAGCCGGTCTTGCTGTTTGATCCACGAAACAAGACCGCTCGCGCCATCACGGTCGAAGACCATTTTGGCGGTTTCCCGGTTTTTGGTGTCAGCATCGACCAGCGGCAGTCGCTGCAGCGGTGCACGCGGAACCGCCGGGCGGCCTTCCATTTCCGGGTTGCCGTTGACCACCACTTCCCCGAGGAACCGCAGCAGCTTTGATGCGCGGTCGCGGCGGGGCGGGAAGTGGAACAACTCGGGCGTGTCGTCGATAAAGCGCGTGGTCAGGACCCCCGTGCGGAAATCGTCGTGGCGGATAACGCGCTGCAAGAACGGGAGGTTTGTCTTGATCCCCCGGATGCGGAATTCAGCCAGAGCCCGGTTCATGCGGGCGATCCCCTGGTCTCGATCAGGTGCTGTCACGGTGACTTTGGCGAGCAGGGAGTCGTAATGCGGCGTCACCACAGCCCCGGCAAAGGCTGTTCCGCCATCCAAACGCACGCCAAAACCGGCGGGAGAGCGGTAGGCAACGATTTTGCCGTAGTCGGGCACAAAGGCGTTTTCAGGGTCTTCGGTGGTGACCCGGCACTGGATCGCAACGCCGCGCGGTCGGCGGTCTTCTTCGTCGGCTGGGATGCCAGCTTCTTCCAGTGTGGCTCCACCGGCTATCAGGAGCTGGGCCTTGACGATGTCGACCGAGGTGACTTCCTCGGTGACTGTGTGCTCCACCTGAATTCTCGGGTTTACCTCGATAAAGTAGAAGGCACCGTCGTTGACATCATAGAGGAATTCAACCGTCCCGGCGTTTTGGTAGCCAGACTGTTTTGCCAGTCGCACGGCGGCCTGGCACATGCCCTGACGCGTTTTTTCATCGAGCCACGTCGCAGGCGCCATTTCGACGACCTTTTGATTGCGGCGCTGCACAGAACAGTCGCGTTCGAACAGATGAGTAACGTTGCCATGGGTGTCGCCAAAGACCTGAATTTCGACGTGCCGCGCACGTTCAATCAGTTTTTCGAGGTAGACGTCGTCTTTTCCGAAAGCAGCTGCAGCTTCGCGCTTGGCCGCCGCGACTTCGTCGGCGAGTTTGTCGGCGTCATAAACCCGGCGCATGCCGCGTCCACCGCCCCCCCAACTGGCCTTAACCATCACCGGCAAGCCAACCCGAGCGCCAGCCTCATTGGCGGCGTCATCGCCATCGGGCAGAGCGTCCGTCGCCGGCACCGTCGGAACTTGCGCCGAATCCGCCAGCTTTCGCGACGCGACTTTGTCGCCCAGATCGATCAGAGTCTGCGTGCGAGGACCGACAAAGGTGATGCCAGCCTGTTCTGCCGCTGCGGCCAGTTCTGGGGACTCTGAAAGAAAGCCGTACCCGGGGTGGATCGCGTCAGCGCCAGAGAGTTTGGCAACGCGGATGACTTCCTCGACCGACAGATAAGCCGCAATGGGTTCCATTCCCACGCCGATTTCATAGGCTTCATCAGCCTTAAACCGGTGCAAGGCAAACCGGTCTTCGTGGGCATAGACAGCAACGGTCTGAATGCCCAATTCTGTCGCACCGCGAAAAACGCGAATGGCAATCTCAGAACGGTTGGCGACAAGCAACTTGCGGATTGGGCGTGGGGCCATGGGGAGGTGGTCCTCATCGTCGATATTTGTGTCGATTGCGACATGTATGAACAATTTGTGAACGTCGACAACGCTCACATCAAGCTACGGGCCATGCGTCAGGCTCCACAGGAGAAGAAAATGTTACTGCAGCAAGGCGACATGGTCAGCGCAACGCTGGTTCAGCGCTACAAGCGATTTTTGTCGGATCACCGACTAGCAGACGGTTCAGTGGTCACGGCTTCCTGCCCAAATACGGGGACGATGATGGGCCTGACCGTACCGGAAAGCCGCACCGTTCTGGTTCACGCCCCATCGCTGACGCGAAAATACGACTATCGTTGGGAGATGATAGAAGCCGAAGGCACGTGGGTCGGCATCAATACGGGACGCCCCAATGCCTTGGTCGAAGAGGCCATCGTCAACGGCATCATTACGGAGCTGACAGGCTACCAGACCTTGAGGCGCGAAGTGAAATATGGAACCAACAGCCGGATTGATCTGTTGCTCGAAGATCCCGCGCGGCCCTCAGCCTATGTTGAAGTCAAGAACTGCCATTTGCGACGGCAGGACCGGTTGGCGGAGTTCCCGGATTCGGTAACCACCCGCGGAGCCAAACATCTGGATGAGCTTGCCGAGATGGTGCGACAGGGGCATCGGGCGGTTATGGTCTTCTGTGTCCAGCGCGCCGATTGCGACGCGTTCAGCGTTGCCGCAGACATTGACCCGGGTTACGCGGAGGCTTTTGCTCGGGCGCGCGCGGCAGGGGTGGAAGCATTGGCTTACGTGTGCCATGTCTCTGCTCAGGAAATCAAACTGACGCAGGCGATCCCTGTAACGACGTAAGGACCGGAATACGCTCATGCTGCCTACTCAACGCCAGCTCTACGACCACCCCGAAAGCTCTGGCCCGATCACGCTGCACACCGCAGAGGACTTCGAAGGCATGCGGGCAGCGGGGCGATTGGCGGCGGAAACGCTTGACATGATTACCGAATACGTTGTTGAGGGCGTTTCCACAGCTGAGCTCGACAAGCGGATACAGGACTACGTTGAAGGTGCAGGCGCGGTGAGTGCGACCATCGGCTATCGCGGCTATCAGCACGCGTCGTGTATCTCGCTCAACGAAGTGGTCTGCCATGGCATTCCGTCGGATCAGACCATTCTTGAAGACCGCGATATCCTGAACATCGACGTGACGGTTATCGTTGACGGCTGGCACGGGGATACGTCCCGGATGTACGTTGTGGGCGGATCAAGCTTTCCCACGCGGGAGAAGCTGATCCGGGTCACTTATGAATGCCTTTGGAAGGGTATCCACGCGGTCAAACCCGGCGCTACCCTCGGCGACGTCGGCGCGGCGATCCAGAAGCATGGTGAGAAGGCCGGTTTTTCCATTGTGCGCCAGTTTGTCGGCCATGGCTTGGGTGAGCAATTTCACATGGCGCCGAATATCTTCCACTTCGGCAAGCAGGGCAAAGGCGTCGAGTTGGTGCCGGGCATGATTTTTACCATCGAGCCCATGTTAAATGTCGGCACCTATAAGGTTGATATCGACGAGGAAGATGGCTGGACGGCTAGAACCCGTGACCGCAAATCGTCGGCACAGTTTGAGCATTCTGTTGGTGTGACCGCAGACGGGTTTGAGATCTTCACGGGATCACCCAAAGGCTTCGAACAACCCCCTTACCTGTGACACAGGCGCACAATTCTGATTTAAGTTGCAAATAATTGTGTGTTTTGCACTATAGGTAGTTTTTTGCATCGAGACCTGAGTGCCCATGAAGCTAAACGAAGAAAGTTCTCCGCCACTGGATGCGCTGGGGCATCGCCAGCGTTTGCGTTCGCGGCTGATTGAGGGCGGACCGGGTACTTTGGCGGACTATGAGGTGCTGGAAGTCTTGCTGTTCGCAGCGCGACCCCGGGGGAATACCAAGCCACTGGCCAAAGCGCTGATTCGACATTTCGGCACGCTGGGTGCTGCGCTGTCGGCACCGGTGGACGACTTGCGTCAGGTGGAAGGGATCGGCGAGGCGGCGATTGCGTCGATCGCTGTGGTGCGTGAAGCGGCGCAGCGATTGGCAGCAGCACAGATTACAGACAAGCCGCTCTTATCCTCCTTCGATGCGTTGCTCGACTATTGCAGGATTCACATCAGCCACGCCCGGATTGAAGAGTTTCACATTCTGTTTCTCGACACCAAGAACCGCCTCGTCCGGCACGAGCGGCAGGGGATCGGCACGGTGGATCAGGCACCGGTTTACGTGCGGGAGGTGCTGCGCCGTGCTCTGGAACTGGGTGCGTCCAATATCATCATGTTGCACAATCATCCCTCCGGCGACCCAACCCCGTCGCGCGCGGATATCGAAATCACCAACCGTGTGATCGAAGCCGGGCAACCTCTGGGCGTGAAGGTGCATGACCATCTGATCATTGGACGCTCG
>PAFB01000024.1 GCA_002700865.1 Rhodospirillaceae bacterium | reverse complement strand
TGCCGGGGTGGTGGTTGCGGACGTGGCAGACAAGGGCATGGGATCAGCGCTGTTTGGTGCGCTGGCATCCTCGCTTGTCCGGGCAACAGCACGCCTCTACGACGACCCCAGTCAGGTCCTTGCTGCGGTTAATCAGCAGCTCGCGGAACGCAACGAAGCGGCCTTGTTCGTCACCCTGTTCTACGGTGTGATCGACCGTAGCACCGGCGAAGTCACCTATTGCAACGCTGGGCACGAGCCGCCGTTACTGCTGCATCGCGCCAATGGCGGCGAACTGCGTGTGGACCGGACACCGACGACAAAGGGCTTGCCGCTGGGGCTGGTGCCGGATGCACCCTTCGAAAGTGGGAAAATAAAGCTGGTGGTTGATGACAATCTGGTGCTGTTCTCCGATGGCATAACGGAAGCGGAAAATGACGAAAACGCGCTGTTTTCCGCGGCCTCACTGAACGCCCTGTTGCGGAGTCAGACCAGCAGCAAACCCAAGGATATCATTCGAAACGTGCTGCGTGATGTGCAAGCCTTTACCGGCGATCACCCACAGAGCGACGACATCACGCTGATGGTCATTCGCTACGACGGCGCGCCGGTCGAAAACCGCTCTGATAATTATGATAGTGAGGCAGGCCAAGAAGGTCGTAAGCTTCGCCTCGTCAAAAACCTTTAGCACGATTAGGACGCTCCCATGAGCCCAGTTGCCCCCGCTGCCGCGTACTTCGCGACCCGGACGACCAAGGACACGATCCCGCTTATCGAGATCCCTGAAAAGACCGGACGAGCCTGGCTCAAGTCGCTGCCTTCCCGGCATGCGACTTGGCTGCAGGCTCAGGGCGGGGACCTCGGCAATGCCGGACTGGTCATCACCACGCCGGGCGAAAATGGAGAGCTGGAGGCGGTCTATTTCACCCCCGCTCGGCACGCGGGGGCCAGTTGGAAATTGGCGCACCTGCCTGCCGCTTTACCCGAAGGCCGTTACGCCCTTGAGGACACTCGAACCAGCCGCGATGAAGCGACTCAAGCCGCTTTCGGCTGGGCCATGGCGCAGGTGCCGGATCAGCGTTACCAGTCCAAGCCAACCGAGCGTGCGCCGCGCCAGCTGGTTTGGCCGGGCAACGCCGTCCGTGATGAGGCTCTGGCCTGGATTGAAGGGGTCCTTCTGACCCGTCGCCTGGTCAACACACCAGCGGAAGACCTCGGCCCCGCCGAACTGGCTGAGGCCGCCCGAGACCTCGCAACGGCCTATGACGGGCGCATGCAGGAAGTCGTGGGCGAGGAGTTGTTGAGCGAAGGTTTTCCCGCTGCCTATGCCGTCGGAAAGGGTGCTGTCCCCAGCCGTGCGCCGCGAATTCTGGCACTGCGGTTCACCGTCTCCAAGTCGGCGCCAACGGTCGCTCTGGTTGGGAAGGGCGTGGTGTTCGACACCGGCGGTCTGGATATCAAGCCGCGCTCCTCCATGCGCCATATGAAGAAGGATATGGGAGGCTCCGCGGTGGCGCTGGGGGTGGCAAAGACCCTGTTGGCGCAGGGGGCGAACCTGAACCTGCTGGTGGTCATCGGCGCTGTCGAAAATGCGGTTTCCGGCAATGCGTTTCGGCCCGGAGATGTGCTCAACACGCGCAAGGGCCTGACCGTGGAGGTTGGTGACACCGATGCAGAGGGTCGATTGGTGCTGGCCGACTGCCTGACATACGCAGGCGAGCAAAAGCCCGATTTGATCGTCGACTTTGCGACCCTTACGGGTGCGGCGCGGGTGGCATTGGGGCCAGACTTAATGCCGGTGATGGCACGCGACGCGGCGCTCTCGCACAGCATGTCTCAAGCGGGTTACAGCGTTGGCGATCTGCTGTGGCCTTTGCCCTTGCACAAGCCCTATGGCCAGAACTTTCGAAGCTCCATCGCGGACATGACCAACATCACCGAGGGCTTCCCCTATGCGGGTTCGATCACCGCTGGGCTGTTTCTCGAGCGTTTTGTGCCGAAGTCCATCCCGTGGGCGCATTTGGATCTGTTCTGCTGGAACACCGCTGCGCGCGCCGGACGACCGGCGGGCGGTGAAGCCCACTCTGTCCGCGCGGTTGCGACTTTCCTGAAGGGCTGGAAGCCCTCAAAAAAAGGGCGCTAACAGCGGTTAGTAGCCCAATTCCACATTCACAAGGTTGCTCAGCGGTAGCCCTTTGCGCAACTCGTCAATCGCGTCAGCCACGCTGACAATGGCCGATTCAGGGGTGGTGACAGACGCTGTATGAGGCGTGATAAACACGCGCGGATGATCCCACAGCGGGTTATCCACGGGCAGCGGTTCTTCGTTGAAAACATCCAAAACCGCCACCTCTATCTTGCCCATATCCAGCGCCCGGAGCAGGTCGGCTTCGATCATGTGCGCGCCGCGGCCTGCGTTGATCACCGCAGCACCGGGAGGAAGCCGGTTAAAGGTACCGCGTCCCAGTATTCCCTCAGTTTCGGCTGTCAGAGGCAGCAGGCAGACCAGGATTTGGGTTCTGGTGAGAAACTTCTCCAGCCCTTCGATTCCGTCAAAGGTCTGGACTTCGTCAAATTTCTTAGGCGTCCGCGACCAGCCGATCACGTTGTATCCCATGCCCAGCAGCGCCCCGGCGCAGGCCCGGCCAAGAACACCCATCCCCATGATGCCGACGGTGACTTCCGGTGCCAGCGGGACCGTTTCTGGCTCCCACATCTTGCGCGCCTGGGCGGAAAAGGCGCGGTGCATCCGTCGTGAGCACAGCAGGGCGGCCATGACCACGTATTCGACCATGCCTTGAGTCAGGCCCGGATCGACCATGCGCACCAGGGGAACATCGCGGGGAAAGGTTTTGTCTTTGAGGATGTGGTCGACCCCAGCCCCGGTAGAAATCACCAGCTTGAGGTTAGGCATGGACGCCAACAGCCCTTGGGGCGGCTCCCACGCGATAACCACTTCGATGTCGCTGGGGTCGCCGACAAAGGGAAATGTCACGATTTCCAGACCGGGGACATGCTGGTAAACCGCATCTTTCCAGCGGCCAATCAAATAGCGATCGGTCTTAAGCAGTACCTTCATGCAGCGGCTCTCCCCAGAACAAACTATACCAATGGGAGACTATTGGCGGACTGCTGCGCTGTCGTCCACTGCCAATTCAGTCGCCGCCTTCAACAGGGCTTTGGTATAGGGTTCTGCCGGGTGATCAAACAGGCTCTGGGCGTCGCCGGACTCAACAACTTTGCCGGTCTGCATCACCAGAACCCGATGCGCCATGGAGCGTACCACCTTCAGATCGTGGGAAATAAACAGATAGGCCAGCCCCAAATCCGCTTGAAGGGACCGCAAAAGGTCCAGCAACTGGGCCTGCACGGTCATATCCAGCGCAGAGGTCGGTTCATCGAGGATAATCAGCTTGGGCGACAGGATCAGAGCGCGCGCAACGGCGATCCTCTGGCGCTGGCCGCCGCTGAATTCGTGCGGGAAGCGGTGCCGGGCGGCGGGGTCAAGACCGACGGTTTCCAGCGCCGCTATGACACGCTGTTCAGTCTCTTCGATGCTGAGGCCGGTTGCATGGATGCTCAGGCCTTCACCAATAATTTCACTGACGCTCATTCGGGGTGACAGGCTGCTGAACGGGTCTTGAAACACCACCTGCATTTCGCGCCGCAAAGGCACCATCTGCTGGGGCTCAAAGGTGTCGATGTTCTGGTTGAGGTACACAATCGGCCCCTGCGAAGACACCAGCCGCAAAAGCGCCATGCCCAGGGTGGACTTGCCCGAGCCGGACTCGCCGACCACGCCGAGTGTTTCCCCTTCCCGGATCGACAAGGTCACGCCGTCCACCGCTTTGACCGCGCCCACTTGTCGTTTGAGGACGCCCGCGAGGATGGGAAAGTGGACCTTCAAGTCGTCGGTTGAGACAACGATTTTGGCGTCGTCGGGCAGGGGGCTGGGCTCGCCGCTGGGTTGGCTGCCGACAAGCTTTTGCGTGTAGGGATGATTGGGGGCGACCAGCGTGGTGTCGCGCGCCCCCGTTTCCACCACGCGCCCACGCTCCATCACCACGACATCATCAGCCATGGCGCGGACGACGTCGAGATCGTGCGTGATCAGCAGCATGGCCATATTCCGCTCGCGCTGTTTCTGGCGCAGCAGCTCAAGGATCTGCGCCTGAACGGTGACGTCCAGCGCTGTGGTTGGCTCGTCAGCGATCAGCAGGTCAGGACTGTTGGCCAGCGCCATGGCAATCATCACGCGCTGGCGCTGCCCGCCGCTGAGCTCATGCGAATAGGAGCGCGCCTGGCGCTTGGGGTCGCGCAGGCCGACGTCTTCGAGCAGCTCTGGCACCATCTGGCGGGCTTTTCGCATGTCGATGCGCTGGTGGGTCATGATGATCTCTGCGACCTGCCGATCCACCTTTTGCACGGGGTTGAGCGAGATTTGTGGTTCCTGAAAGATCATCGAAATCTCATTGCCACGGATGCCGCGGAGCGTCTTTGGTTTGGCCTGTAACAGGTTCTCGCCCTTCCACAGCACCTGCGAACGCTCGCTGTGCGTCGCGACCGGGTAAGGCAGAAGCTGCAAGATCGACATGGCCGAAACCGTCTTTCCGGACCCGGATTCACCGACCAGCGCCGTGGTGCAACCCGGCTCGATGCTGAAGTTGATATCTTGCGCGCCAACCACCCGCCCCTCTGGGGTATCAAAGAACACGTCCAGATTTCTGACATCCAACAGGGTCACGCGACTTGCTCCTCGGTCATGGGTTGGGTCGAGGCGTACTTTTTCGGGATCTTGATTGAGATTGCCTTGCGAGGGTCCATGGCGTTTCGCACGCCTTCGCCGATGAACACCATCAGCATGGTGATGGTGCCCAAACCTGCGAAAATCGGGAAAACCAGCCACCACTTGGTGATGTTGGCCAGCCCCTGCCGGGTCATTTCGCCCAGCGATGGCGAACCCGGCGGCAGGCCAAAGCCGATGAAGTCCAGCCCGGACAGCACGGTGATCGAGCCAGCTAGCGCAAACGGCAGGAAGGTGATGGTCCCGACCATGGCATTGGGGAACACATGCCGCCACATGACGGTAAAGTTGCTCACCCCCAAAGCGCGCGCTGCGGTGATGTACTGATAGTTTCGCGCCTTGAGGAACTCCGTGCGGATGGTGCCAACAAATCCTGTCCACCCGAACAGCGATAACAGAAACAGCAACAGCCAGAAGTTCGGCTGCAAAACACCGATGATGGCAATGATGATGAACAGGGTCGGCAGCGATCCGTAAATCTCAAGCACGCGCTGCAGAATCAGGTCAAGCCACCCCCCGAAATAGCCCGACATGGCCCCGACGCTCAGCCCGATCGAGGCGGTGATGGCCACATACATGAAGCCGAACAGGAAGCTGATCCGTATGCCATAGATCAGCCGCGCCACCACATCGCGCCCCTTGTCATCGGTGCCAAGCCAGTGGTTCCGGTCGGGCGGTGAAGGGAATTCCGAGCCTGCATCTTTAACAACCCGGCGATAGTGATAGGGCACAACCGGCCAAACCATGAAGCCGTTGTCGTTGATTTCCTCGGCGATGAAGGGGTCGTAATAGTTGGTTGGCCCGGCAAAACCGTTGAACTCGCTTTCGGGGTATTCAACGAGAAACGGAAAGTAGGCGTTGCCTTTGTAGCTCACGAAAATCGGACGGTCGTTCGCCAGCACGTTCGAGAGCAGGCTGGTGACGAAGATCAGCGTCACGAAAATCAGCGAAAACAGCGCGCGGCGGTCAGCCAGAAAGCGGAGCCAGCGGCGGTAGCCGATTTCGGTGGCCGGGATCAGGCCAAGTATCTTGTAGGGCTTGAGCCTCATACCTTGCGCCCTTCAAAATTGATGCGTGGATCGATCAGGGTGTAGGTGATGTCGGTCACCAATACCAAGGTCAGACCAATCAGGCCGCTGACCCAGATATTGGCGTAGAGAATGGGATAATCACGGTTCGACAGGGCATCGAGACCGAGCATGCCAAGACCGTTGAGATTGAAAATCCGCTCGATGAACACCGACCCGGTAAACAGCAATCCGACCAGCAGACCCGGCACACCGGACAGCACGAGGATCATCGCGTTTCGGAAGACGTGGAAGTACATGATCCGCGCCTCTGTCAGACCCTTGGCCCGCGCCGTGGTCACGTATTGCTGACCGAGGTGATCCATGAAGCTGTTTTTGGTCAGCATCATCAGCCCCGAATACCCGCCCACGAGCACAACAATCGCCGGCAAGGTCATATGCCAGAGGTAGTCGAGGATCTTCTCCCACCATCGCAGCTCGGCGAAGTTGTCGCCCACCAGTCCTTCGAGCGGAAACCACTGCAGATTGACGGCGAAAATGGCGATCAGCGCGATGGCGAGGACAAAGTTGGGAATGCTGTCGATGCCCACGACACCGGTTGTCGTAAACCAGTCAAACCGATTGCCGTCGCGCCGCGCCTTGGCAATACCAAGGGGGATACAGATCAGGTAGGTGAAAATTGTGCCCAGCAGACCCAGGCCCATGGTCACGGGAATACGCTCGGCGATGATTTCCACCACCGGGCGGCCATAGCGCAACGATTCTTTGAAATCAAAGCGCAGGAAGCTCACGAAGTAGTCGAACATGCGCACGTACCAGGGGCGGTCCAGACCAAACATTTCCCGGTAGCGTTCAAAGGCCGCCGGGTCGAGGCCTTCCCGACCCGTGTAGCCTTCGACATCGTTCATGGTCTTGGCGAGGGCTTCATCGCCGCCTTCGCTGGTCGCCTCGCCAACATCACCGTCAGAGCCAATCATCCGATCCCCCAAGTCGGTGGAAATCCCCTGCAGCTCTGCGATCAGCGCTTCCAGTGGCCCGCCGGGGGCAAAGTTGATGATGACAAAACTTGTCATGAAGATCCCGGTCAACGTGATCGGGATCAGCAACAAGCGACGAATGATGTAAGCGACCATAGGCTAGACCTTTACCCTTAACCTCAGCAGGTATCAGAGCGCATCGCGGCGCTCATCGAGGGTGATATCGAGGGCCTCATCGATCCACCAACCCGTGGTGGGACCGCCCAGAAAGTCCTCGTCATCGCTGTGGTCGATGGTGCCGAACTTGTCCCAGTAGAGCATCCGGCTCTTGTTGTAATACCACTCCAACACCACAAGGTGTTCGCTGGTCAGAACGCGGTCGAGTGCCTTGGAAACCTGATTGAGTTCCTCGCGGTTATCGGCACTGGTCAACTGGGCAATGAGGTCGTCGAGCACTTCGCTTTCGTAGCCGTGGAAGGCAATCGAGCCCGGTGTCGCTGCCAGCTCGGAGGACCAGTAATAGCGCATCTGCGTGCCGGGCGTATAAGAAGCACGGTACACATAGTCGGTCATATCAAAGTCACGAGAGCGGATTTTCTCGATCCATTGCGTGGTATCAAGCAGGCGGAATTCAGCCGCGATGCCCAGGCGCTCCAGATTTTCCACCCATGGCAGAATGTAGCGCTCGGAGTCCGGTGAGCTGTCGATGATCTCCAGCGCAAACTGTTCGCCATTGGCGTCGACCAGCTTGCCGTCTTCGAGCGTCCAGCCCGCTTCGGCAAACAGATTCAGCGCTGCACGAAGGTTGTCCCGGTTGTTCCCCGAAGCGTCAGTTTCCGGATAGCTGTACTGCTCGCCAAAGACCGTAGCGGGCAACTGACCCGGATACTTGGCGTCGAGTTCCTGCAGGATTTCCAGCTCACGCCCTGTGGCGACGCCAGTGGCTTCGAGCTGTGAGTTTTCAAGATGCGAGTTCTGGCGGATGTAGCGGCCGTAGAACAGCTGCTTGTTGGTGAATTCAAAATCAAAGGCCAGGCCGATGGCTTCGCGGACCCGACGGTCCTGAAACTTTTCGCGCTGCAGGTTAAAGAACATGGCCTGAGTGTTCTGGATGTTGTTGTCGTCGAATTCCTTCTTCACCAACACACCTTCAGCAATGGCTGGAATATCTTCGGCTTTGTAGTCGTTCACCCATGCCTTCATCTGGTTTTCCGCCCGCATGTCGATTTCACCGACTTTGATGGCGTTCCGCAATGTCGTTACGTCGTTGTAGTAGCGGTAGCGGATGGTTTTGAAATTGGCTGAGCCCTTGGCCCATGGGAAGTCGTTGCCCCAGTAGTCCTCGCGCCGCTCATAAACGATGTAGTCCTCGTCCTTGTGCTCCTTGATCCGGTATTCACCCGAGCCTTCGGGGTAGGTGTCGAGGAAGATTTCCTGTGGGTCGCGGTCTTCCCAGAAATAGCGTGGGATGATTGGCTCGCCGCCAATCGTAAACGGCGCGTTGCGGTCGGTATTGTCCGCGGTGAAGCTGAACTTCACGCGATTACCGTCCAGAACCTCGATGCTTCCCAACATTGCGTAAGCATCTTTGAAGCCCGGCCAGCCCTTTTCGATTTGGAAGTCAAAGGTGAATTTGACGTCGTCAGCGGTAACCGGCGTGCCGTTGGCCCAGCGCGCTTCGTCGCGCAGCTTGTAAATCACCCAACTGCGGTCTTTCGGCATCTGAATCGTCTCAGCAAGAATGCCGTAAGACGTGTCCAGCTCATCGGCAACGCCGCCCAGCAGGCTGTCTGAGAGCAGGCCCAAGCCAGAAGCATCATCGCCGCGCCCATTGAGGGTGTTGAAATCGTTGAAGCCACCGCGCACGCCGGAAATGTACTCGCCGTAAATCGGTGCTTCGGGGTTGAGGTAGGGATAGAATTCGAGGTCTGCCGGGTATTTGGCCTCACCGTCAAATTTGTTGATGAAGTATTGGATGGGTGCGTCTGCGTGATCATCAGCGCGCGCCATGCCGGCAAGGGTCAGCGCCGCTGCGGCCACGGCAAAGGTGCTGCGTTGGAACAAAGAAGTCACAATCTTCTCCCCGATTTAGTTCGATTTTGCTCTGATGCTTTGGCGTACAGAGGGACTGGATGTCATGCAATCGTGAAAATGGGGCAAATCGAGGGACAAAAAAGGCCACGCGGTCATATGACCCGTGGCCTCTCGTGATTCTGAACAGAAGTTGGCGTGTTGCCGAGGGCGCTTTTAGTGCTCTCCGGATGCTTCGTGAGCCTCAATCGCTGCCAAATCTTCGGCGGACGGCTCTGGCAGTGCCAGTGGCGCGTCGGCCTGCTGGAACATCCAAGCGATCAGGTTCGCCCGGTCGGCTTCGTCGCTGAGACCGGCGAAACCCATTTTGGTGCCGGGCGCCCACGCCTTTGGCTTCAGCAGAAAGCCGTCCAGCGCTTCTGCATCCCAAACGCCGTCGATGCCCATCAGGGCGCCGGAATAGGCAAAGCCGTCATCCGCTGCGATGTCGCGGCCAACAATGCCCCACAGCGCCGGACCGAGCTTCGCCGCGCCGCCCTGCTCGAAAGCGTGGCAGGTCGTGCACTTCGCGGCATTCTTAGGACCCAGAGCCGGGTTGGCGCTGGCCAGACGAATGGCGATTGGTGTGACGAATTCTTCTTCTGCGCCAGCGGTAACGAACTCTGGAACCGGGAAGCCATAGACAACTTTGCCATGGTGGTCGCCGTGGTGTTCCGGGTCGTAGATTTTGGTGATCTGAATGAACGACAGACCCAAAAAGGCTGCGAAGAGGACAGAAGCGAAGATCAGAAAGGAATTGCTCATCAGCGAGACCTGCAGTGGACTATTTGGCTCCAATACCCCAAAGGAGGATAGGAGACTGGAATACGCTGTGTTGGATGGCCCAAGGGGCAGCAAAACGCAAGGGCTGCGACACTTCAATCGGGGTCCAGGAACGCCGGTACAGGGTCACGGTTAATGCAAGCGAAGCCTTAAATCATTGGGATGGAATACATGAAGGTCGCATTTCAGGGGGAATTGGGTTCGAACTCACACACAGCTGTTTTGCAGTTCTACGGCGACAGGACGGTCGAAACAGTGCCGTGTCGGACCTTTGAAGAGGCTTTTTCTGCTGTTCCCAACGGTTTGGCAGACGCTGCGGTGATTCCCATCGACAACTCCTCCAACGGTCGCGTGGCCGATGTCCATCACCTGTTGCCCAAGAGCGGGCTGCATATGGTCGGCGAACATTTTCTGCCCATTCGCTTCCAGTTGATGGGGTTGCCGGGCACCCGCGCCGAAGATGCCAGCCGGGTCCTCAGCCATGTTCACGCTCACGGGCAGTGTCGAGGGGTGATTCGGCGATATGGCTACGAATCGGTGACTGTGCACGATACCGCGGGTGCTGCGAAAATTGTGGCTGAAGCCGCCGACCCGACCCAAGTCGCCCTCGCCCCGCGCCTGGCCGCTGAGCTTTACGGTCTGGACATCCTCGAATCTGATGTCAGCGACAAGGACGATAACACCACTCGATTTGTGGTTCTCGCCCCCGAGCCCTATCAGGCAATCGGACAGGAAGCGCGGATGATTACATCGCTGGTGTTCAAAACCCGCTCTGTACCTGCCGCCCTGTACAAGGCACTGACCGGCTTTGCGGTCAACGGGGTCAACATCACGAAACTGGAAAGCTACATCGCAGATGCCAGCTTTGCCGTGGCACAATTCTATGCCGATATCGATGGCGCGGCATCGGACCCCGAAGTCGCGATTGCGCTGCAGGACTTGCAGTATTTCAGTGAAAACGTGCTGATTCTAGGGTCTTACCCGGCCAGTAGCTTTCGCGGCGGCTGACGTTGAGGTCCTCGGCAGCGGGTCTCAAGACAACCTCTCCGGGGTCGAGGTCAGCCAGGTCTCGATCAGGAAACGGGCAATTGAGTCTTTGCGCGGCAGTCGGAAATCCTGCGAGCCGCGCAAGTCGTTGATTTCTTCGCGCGTGTACCAGTCGGCCCGCTCCAGCTCTTCGAGGTTAACGGTCAAGTCCGTATCGGCGGACCAGGCGAAAAAACCGATCATCAGAGAGCTGCTGAAGGCCCAGGGCTGGGACGCGGCATAGCGAACCTTTTTCACCGACAGGCCCACTTCTTCCTCCACTTCGCGCACCACCGTTTGTTCTAGCGTCTCGCCAGCATCGACATAGCCGGCGAGGACAGAGTGAATTGTGGGTGGGAAATTGTGGTTGCGGGCCATCACGCATTTTTCACCGCTGGGGTCCTGTACCAGCATGATGGTCGCCGGATTGATGCGCGGGAACAAGTACTCGCCACAACGCTCACTGACACAGCGCCGCTCCAAACCACCCTTGGCAAGGTCCGTCTCGCTGCCACATCGCCCGCAATACCGGTGGGATCGGTGCCACGCCAGCAGATGCCGCCCATAGGCGCCAACGCCAACCCGAAACGGGTCAAGGTTCGGGCCTGTCATCCAAGGGTCGATAAACATGCCTTTGCTCGGCCCGGAAACTTCCGGGGCCTCGCCGTCGTCGTTTTGCTGGCTGGAGATATCGGCAGCGAAGAAAGGCGTACCGTCTTTCAGGCCCAGAAAAACCACTGTGTCTCGGTCAGTAAGCCGGTCTTTGGGCCAGTTGAGCAGCGCTTCGCCATCCGCACTCATCAGCACGCGCCGCCGCCAAACCGGCATGATCACCGCCGCCGGATCGTTCAGCGCGGCGGCAATCGCCGCGTCATCCTTGCGGTTCAGGCCGTCTCGTTCCAACCCTTCAAACGTATAGGGTAGTCGGGAACCGGACAGGTCGCGCGATGCATCGGCAAAAGCACGCGGCGTCTGATCGCCCAACTGCGACCGGCGGGGTGCAGCGCTGGGGGAAGGGTCATCGCGATCCAAATGCGCGGGGGATATCTGCTTTTGTTCGTCGTCTGAGTTCATGCGCAATCTTGCAAGCCGCTCGGCTGTGTTCCATATATGGAGTGAAGGTTGGGGCGGACGTGCCTCTCGCCAACCCGGTCAGGTCCGGAAGGAAGCAGCCGCAACGAGGTCGGCGCGGGTCGTTCCAATCTTCCCTAGAATACTCATTCTGCCGCCTTGTGTAGCGCAATATGTCTTTCAGAGCATCGCGTGGCCACGGCGAGAACGTGGATAAAGTGGCGAATGGACCTGCTCCCTCCCGATAAAGAAGCCCCGGAAAACGGCGAATACGTCGTTTTAGCGCGGAAATATCGCCCGCGGGATTTCTCGACCATGGTTGGTCAGGACGCGCTGGTGCGAACCCTGCGCAATGCCTTTGAAACCGGGCGGCTCGCCCATGCCTTTTTGCTCGCCGGGGTGCGGGGCGTGGGAAAAACC
>PAFB01000023.1 GCA_002700865.1 Rhodospirillaceae bacterium | reverse complement strand
TGATGGGATCCCAAAAGGTTCCTTCCGCCTCGAACTGTGGTGTCGAGGCATCGATGGTCACTTCCTGCCCGTCAGCGCGCAACAGGGTAAAGGCCCGTGCGTTGCCAGCGATGATCGGTTGGTCGAGGGTTGCACCGTTGACATCCACCGCTGTTATGCCGCCAATGGAGAAAAAGCCGCCCGCCGTCACGGTTTTCAACATCAGCTTGTTTTCCGTCAGAAACGCGCAGAGTTCGTCTTCGCGGACACCAGCATTAACCCGAACGGTCTTGGCGGTCGTGTCAGCAATCATGCGCTGATCTTGAGCCGGTCCCAAGTCGGTGTAACAGGACAGATCAATTTGCAGCTGTTGAAGGCTGGGTGCGCCGGGGTCTGCGACCAAGGGCGGCTGGGAATGACGCTGCCCGGAAACGCGAACCACGCAGTTCGGCTGGCTGTTGGCGTAATCCAAAACTGCAATCAGTTCAGCACGCGTGCGCGGCAGGCAAATATGGCCGTCGTCGGAGGCTGGATCGTATCGGAGATTCTCGCTCCAATTTTTCCATGTGGCGGCGGCCAAGCCCGCGGCTTCATTGCCCTCTGCCATCGTTCGTCGTTCCCCTATCCGAAAAATCTCCAAAACCTGTATCGAAATTGAAGATCAAAATAAAAGAAAAACAAAAAGAAAAAGCAATTTAAACGAGCAAATTCCATCCGAAGGGCCGTTTTTGCCTGGCGACTTGAAGGCTTGGGTTTTGCGGTCTGCGGGCTTGTGCCAGGTCTCGTAAAACCACACAAACCGGGAATTTCTTGGCATTGAGCGTCAAGAATCAGGACGCCTTGTTTTTGCATGGGGCAGGTCTGCATCGAAGGGCGTTGTGAGTCCGGGCGGCTCTAGGTACTCAGGGCGCAGATGACGGAATTGTTACGCGACCGAGCGCAGCGGTTCTACTCACTAGACCCGTACAGTAGCTTACCTTCCAGCAAGGCCAAGGCACTTATGACCCGTGATGCACGCCATTCCGGCACCTCCAACAACCGCCTTTCGGGCGAAAAGTTGAGCTACGCGGATGCGGGTGTAGACATTGATGCGGGCGAAGCCTTTGTCGAAGCCATAAAGCCGGAAATCTCCAAAACCGACCGACCGGGCGTAATGGGCGCAGTAGGGGGCTTTGGAGCGCTGTTTGATCTGGGGCAGACGGGCCTTAAAGATCCGATTTTGGTCAGCGGCACCGACGGCGTTGGCTCAAAACTGCTGCTGGCAGCACAAGCTGGAGACTATCGCGGCTTGGGGCAGGACTTGGTGGCTATGTGCACCAATGACATTCTGTGTCAGGGCGCGAAGCCGTTGTTTTTCCTTGATTATTTGGCGGCTGGAAGACTTTCAGGAGAGCGGGATGCTGAGTTGGTCAGCGGGATCGCTGCGGCCTGCCGCGCTGAAGGGGCGGCGTTGGTCGGTGGTGAGACGGCTGAGTTGCCGGGCTTGTACGCGCCGGGGCATTTTGACCTTGCCGGGTTCGCGGTTGGCGCGGTCGAGCGTGGGCAAATCTTACCCCGCTACGACGATTTACGGCCTGATGACGTGCTGATTGGCCTGGCATCAAGCGGCATTCATTCCAATGGCTTCTCGCTGGTGCGCCGACTGATTGCTGATCTCGGTCTGGATATCGACCAACCCGCTCCATTCGACACGGCAAAGACCCTGCGCCAAACCCTGCTGGCACCGACGACCCTTTACGGAGCGCAGGTGCATCGCGCGCTTGATGCCGTACCGGGTGCGGTTAAGGCGCTGTGCCACGTCACCGGGGGCGGATCGCCAGGCAACCTCAACCGTGTGCTGCGCGACGACTTGAGCGCGCATGTTGACCCCGCGCGTTGGCAGGCCGCACCAATTTTTGGCTGGCTGGAGGGGTTGGACCGGGTTGAGCGGGCAGAGCTTTTCCGGACCTTCAACATGGGGTTGGGAATGGTGCTGGTGGTTGATCCTGAGCACGTCGGTGCGGTCATGGCTCACCTTGCCGGCGAGAGCCCGGTTTTCCAGATCGGAACACTCGCTAAGCGCGAGGCCGGATCAGCGTCTCCTCAGGTGCTCATCGAGGGAGTGACCGCATGAGCGACACTCAAAAGCGTGGCGCTATCCTGATTTCAGGGCGGGGTTCAAACATGGTCTCGCTGCTGCACGCCGCAGAGGAAAAGGACTTTCCCGTCACCTTCGATCTTGTCATTAGCGACAAAATCGAAGCTGCGGGACTGGGCCACGCAACCGCCGCTGGCGTTCGCACCCACGCTTTGCGTGCGCTCCGCCAAGGACAGGCGGCGTGGGAAGAGGAATTGCAACAGGTATTGGACGAAGCGAAGATCGACTTGATCTGCCTCGCCGGTTTCATGCGCCTGCTCAGCGCCCGGTTTGTGGAGCGTTGGGCCGGAAAAATTCTTAACATCCACCCTTCGTTACTGCCCCATTTCCCCGGATTAAATGCGCAGGCACAGGCCTTGGACGCAGGGGTGAGTGAGGCGGGCTGTACCGTCCATGTGGTGACCGCAGAAATGGATGCGGGACCGGTTCTGGGGCAGGCGCGGGTTCCCGTAAACGCTGGTGATTCTGTCGATGCCTTGTCAGCCCGAATTCTGGGCGAAGAACACCGGCTCTATCCGGCCATGGTGGCAAAGTACGTGCACGATAACTGGTTAACAGAGGATACAATCCATGCCGGTTGAGAGCCTTCAGGAAGAATGCGGCCTGTTCGCCGTTTTTGGTCTCAATGACGCTGCTCTGCACACCGCTCTGGCACTGCATGCCCAGCAGCACCGGGGGCAGGAGGGCGCGGGGATCGTGTCCTGTGCGGATGGGGTGTTTGAAACACTCAAGGCGCCGGGTCTGGTGTCGGATCACTTTTCAGCGGACGCGGGCGGGATCAACCTGACCGGTGATCGCGCAGTCGGTCACGTGCGCTACTCCACTGCCGGAGGACCGGCGACGGAGAATATTCAGCCGCTGACGCTCGACACGCGTTTCGGCCCGGTTGCGCTGGCACACAACGGCACACTGACCAATGCAAACACGCTGCGCGCGGAACTGCTCGAACATGGGCAGACTTTCACCACCAAGATTGACACGGAAGTTATTCTTCACCTGCTGGCGCGATCCAAGGCAGAGAGCTTTCAGGACGCGCTGAAAGAGGCCTTGTCGCGCGTGACTGGGGCGTTTTCGTTGATCTTGATGACCACCGAAGCCATCTTCGCCGTGCGTGACCCGAATGGTATGCGTCCTTTAGTCATGGGCCGGCTTGGCGCGGCGACCATGCTGGCGTCCGAGACCTGCGCTTTTGATACGCTGGGTGCGCGCTGGGTTCGGGATATCGAGCCCGGAGAAATCATTCGCATCGACAAAAACGGCCTTGGCCAGCAGGAATTGCCCACCAAAGGGCCTGAGCGGTTTTGCGTGTTCGAGTATCTGTACTTCATGCGCGCTTCGACCGTGTTTAACAGCCGTGCGGTCGCCGATGTCCGTGCGCGGGTGGGTAAAGAGCTGGCCGAAGAAGCGCCGTGCAAGGCGGATGTTGTCCTTGGCGTGCCGGAGTCAGGAATCGCTGCTGCAGAAGGCTTTGCCATGGCACTCAACGTGCCGATCCGGGCAGGCCTGATGCGCTCGCCCTACGTTGGCCGGACCTTCATTGAGCCGAGCCAAAAAATCCGCTCACTGGGGGTTCGCCTCAAGCTGTCGATCAACCGAATGATCGTTGATGGTCGCCGGGTTGTTTTGGTGGATGATTCGATTGTGCGCTCGACGACGATGTCGAAATTGGTCGCGCTGGTTCGCGAAGCAGGCGCGACGGAGGTTCACGTTCGTATCGCCAGCCCGATGATCCGTTTCCCCTGCTTCTACGGCATCGACACGCCATCCCGGAGCGAATTGGTCGCCGCCAACCACACGGTTGAGGAAATCGGCGGCATCATCGGCGCTGACAGCCTTGCCTTTGTTTCCCTCGACCGGCTTGCCAAAGCGGTAAACCCGCCTCAAGGCGTCTCCCGCAATGGCGGTCGAGATTACTGTGACGCCTGCTTCTCGGGGCTTTATGACGTCGCGCTGCCCGATGAAGACTTGCGCGAGGAAATTGCCGGGTCAGGGGCCTTCCTGATGGGAAAGGCGCTGTCATGAAGGTTTTGATCATTGGCAGCGGAGGGCGGGAGCACGCCTTCGCCCACGCACTTCGCCAATCCCCAAGCCTGACGGAACTCTATGCGGCACCCGGCAATGCGGGCATTTTGGAACAGGCGAGGGCGGCGGCGATTGATCCCGCTGACCATGATGCTGTGGCCGCATTCTGCGCGCGCGTGGGGATTGATCTGGTGATCGTGGGCCCGGAAGCCCCCTTGGTTGCCGGATTGGCGGATGATTTGCGCGCCGCCGGAGTGGACGTGCTCGGCCCCTCTGGCGCGGCGGCTGAACTCGAAGGCTCAAAAGCCTTTGTCAAGCAATTGGCCTTCGATAACGATATTCCAACCGCGGCCTCGGAAACGCACAGCACAGCCCACGCAGCCCTGAATGCGCTTGATCGTTTTGAACTGCCACTGGTGGTCAAAGCTGACGGTCTGGCCGCTGGCAAGGGCGTCATTATCGCACAGTCCCGCGCCGAAGCCGAAGCTGCAATTCATGCGTGCTTTGACGGGGTTTTTGGTGACGCGGGTTCGCGGGTCGTGATCGAAGCTTTTTTGACCGGCGAAGAAATCAGCTGCTTTGCCTTGTGTGATGGCACTGAATACCGCTGGCTGGGCAGCGCACAAGACCACAAGCGCGTCGGCGAGGGCGACACCGGCCCCAACACGGGCGGCATGGGCGCCTATACGCCTGCACCATGCCTGACGCCGGCTCTGGAAGCTGAGGTTCGCCGGTCGATCATCGAACCCACACTGCACGCTATGGCACAGGCGGGAACCCCGTTTCAGGGGATTTTGTTCGCCGGGATCATGCTGACCGCCACGGGTCCGCAGTTGCTCGAATACAACGTTCGCTTCGGCGACCCTGAAGCACAGGTGATTTTGCCTCGATTGGGTGAGGGCGCGCTGGATCTGTTTCACGCGGCTGCGACCGGTCGTCTGGCTGAAGTCGATGCATCGATCCGGATGGATGACCGTCACGCGCTTACCGTGGTGATGGCGACGGAAGGCTATCCTGGCAGTTACGCCAAGGGTTCAGCCCTTCGGTTACCAGAGGATCCAAGCGGCGATCATGTGATCATTTTTCACGCCGGAACCAAGCGCGAAGGCCAAGACCTGCTCGCCCACGGGGGACGCGTGCTGAGCGTTACGGGCATGGGCGACAGTCTGCGCGAGGCGCAGGCGCGGGCTTATGCCGCTGTGAACTCCATTCATTGGCCGGAAGGTTTCTTCCGCCGCGATATCGGCTGGCGCGCTTTGCCTGCTGACCCAGACTAAAAGGAAAGAGAACCGCCCATGACAACCTTTGCTGAAGGCAAAACCAAGCGGATCATCGAGGGGCCGGAGCCCCATACTGTCCTGTTGCAAGCGGTTAACCGCTTGACCGGCGGTGATGCTGCGCGGGTTGCGGAGATCGACGAGATTGGCGTGTTCAAAACGGAACAGGCCGCCAACTGCTTCAAGCTGCTGTCCAAGGCTGGTATTCCGACGGCTTTCGTTGATCAGCATTCAGGCCACGAATTGCTTTGCCGAAACTGCGATATGCTGCAGATCGAGTTCGTCGTTCGCCGCTACGCCTTCGGGTCCTACCTCAAGCGTGCGCCGCAGTTCAAAACGGATGGGAAGCCGCATCGCTTTGATGAGCTGGTGCTGGAGCAATTCCACAAGATGTCGGTGGTTTCCACGCCGGCTTCTGATACGCCGAAGCTGATGGCTGAAAACGACGCGCGTGACCAGTATCTATGCGAGGGTGAATGGGCCCAAGGGGTTTATACTGACCCGTTTATCGTCACGGGCGAAGACCAGTGGCGGCTCTTCTCTGCCAAAGCTCCGGTTGAAGGGGCTCCGCTGACGGCGATCGAGCCTGAGCTGACAGGCGCAGACTTGCAAACCATCCTTGAGACCATCGTACGCCCGACATTCGACGTGCTGGAACAGGCTTGGGCGCAGATTGAAACGATCCATGGGCCGGTAACGCTGGTCGACGCCAAGTTTGAAATCGGCGTGGATCGGGAAACCGGGGCCTACTTGCTGGCCGACGTTGTTGATAACGACAGCTGGCGCATCTGGCCCGGTGGTGATCCCAGCAAGCAGCTCGACAAGCAAGCCTTCCGCGATGGTCAGGCTGAGTCGCTGGTCACTGAAAACTATAAACTTGTCGCGGCACTCACCCGCCGCTTTTTGGAGGACTGAGAACCATGTCTGCAACCGAACCAAAAGTCGCCGTCCTGATGGGGTCCAAGAACGATTGGAACATCATGCAAGCTGCTTGTGAGCAGCTAACCGCGCTCGGTATCGCTAACGAAGCCCGCGTGATTTCCGCGCACCGCACCCCGCAACGGCACCACGATTTCGTCACCGCTCAGGCTCCCGCCGAAGGGGTAAAGGTGTTCATCTGCGGGGCTGGAATGGCTGCGCATCTGGCAGGTGTTACGGCGGCGCTGACCAGCTCACCGGTCATTGGTGTACCGCTGGAAAGCGGTGGTTTGGGTGGTATGGACTCGCTGCTGTCTACCGTGCAAATGCCCGGTGGGATGCCAGTGGCGACGGTGGCGGTCGGCAAAGCCGGTGCCAAGAATGCCGCCATTCTTGCCGCGCAAATGCTCGGTCTGGGCCACCCGGAGATCGCTGAGCGGGTCAAGGACCTGCGCGCCAAACAGACCGCGGGCGTGCCTGAGTTCCCCGAGTAGCGTCGCTGCTGCGCACGCCAATCGACAACAGCCCCCACTCAAGCGCCGTGGAGATGACATGAGCCAAGCCTGGTCCGAAATCGTGATCCTTCCCAATGAAGGGCAGTCCGGTCCGGGTTTGCGCCTGACCGTCCCGGCTCTGGCCGACGAGAGCGCTGCCCTGAGCGCTTTGGGCGCCTTTGTTGACCCGGTCACGGAAACAGGCGCGGTCTTTTCCCACTGGGGGACCGTCGCGCAGGTGGAAACACCGCCCGCCCGCACGGTGTTGCTGGTCGGTCCCTTGCCCGGCGTGACGGATCCAATCGCGAAAACAGCGCTGGAGGTGCTGGCTGACTTGAAGCTCGTGCCTGCGGGGGCTGAGGGCTATGCGGAACGGTTGGTGGTCGAAGAAAAAGCCGCTGGTGCGCCGGCGAAGCTCGCGCGGCTCTTCAACCCCTTGATTGAACGCGGCAGCGTTACAACCACGCAAGCGTTGTGGCGGCTATCGGGCGAAGAACCGCCCAAGGTGCGGCTAACGGGCGCTGAGGTTGGTTTGGTGCTGGAGGTTGACTTACCGGATACCGATGACGCCCTGCGTGCGTTTTCGCGGCACGGCATTCCCGGACCCGATGGACGGGGCAGAGGGCCTTTGGGGCTTCAACTCAGCGACTTGCGCGCCATTCGCCAACATTTTAGCGATCTGGGCCGTAAGCCAACCGATATTGAAATCGAAACGCTGGCTCAAACCTGGTCCGAGCACTGCAAACACCGCCTGTTCAATGCGGATCTTGAGGGTGCGGAAGGCGGGCTGTTCAAAACCTTTATCGCCGGTGCAACCAAGAAGGTTCGTGCAGCGCGCGGGCAGGATGATATCTGCTTGTCAGTGTTTTCAGACAACGCAGGCGGGATCGTTTTTGACGACGATTATCTGGTCTGTGACAAAGTCGAAACCCACAACTCGCCCAGCGCGCTTGATCCCTATGGCGGTGCGATGACCGGCGTCGTCGGGGTTAATCGCGATTGCCTGGGCTTCGGTCAGGGCGCACAGCCAATCCTGAACCGCTATGGCTTCTGTCTGCCGCGCTATGACGATGACTCGCTGCTGTTTCGGGACCAGAACGGAGACTCTCCACTGCCCACAGCGCGCCGCCTGATCGATGGCGTCATCAAGGGGATCGAGGACGGCGGCAACCAGTCGGGTATTCCGACGCCTCAGGGTTTTCTTGTCTTTGACGATCGTTATCGCGGGAAGCCGCTGGTGTTTGCAGGGACGGTGGGGCTAATGCCGCGCACGCTGCCCGACGGGCGCGATGCCACCATCAAGGGCACGCAGCCCGGTGATGCCATCATCATGGTTGGGGGCCGGGTGGGGAAGGACGGCATTCACGG
>PAFB01000022.1 GCA_002700865.1 Rhodospirillaceae bacterium | reverse complement strand
TGGCTGTCCGTTCATCGTTCATTCTGGGAAGTGACCATGCCTCGTAACATTCAGGCCGTGCTGTGCGTGGTCGTCGCCGTCTTCTGCTTCAACCTCAACGACAGTTTGATGAAATCGCTGTTTCTGCGGGAACCGGTTTACGTGATCGTCGGTGTGCGGGCCGTGATGGTCATGGGCTTGCTGACGACCGTTATTCTGGTTTTGGTCCGGCAAAACCCGCTCAAAGGCTTCAGTGATCGGGGCACGCTGCTGTTTGGTTTTGGCGAGGCGATGGTCGCCATTCCTTATCTCAGCGCGCTGATGTTCCTCACACTGGGCGTCTCAGCAGCCCTGATTTTCACGGCTCCGGTCATCACCACAGCACTGGGGGCGCTGTTCCTTCGGGAAAAAGTCGGTGTGTTTCGCTGGGGCGCGGTGGTGCTTGGCTTCGGCGGGGTTACGCTGATCGCGCTGGGCGAACCGCTGACCCGGATGGTGGCCCCGGATCTGGCCCTGTCCCTCTATGGCGCGCAAGAGCCGGGCGGGACAAACGCCGGATTGCAACAGAATGCGACCCTCTGGGTCCTGCTGGCACCCCTGTGCGCAGCGCTGGCGCTATCTTTGCGGGATCTGGTGGCGCGCGGTGTCCCGTCTCAACTGCCGACAGCTTACAACGCTGCCTATTCGGCGCTTTTCGTCTGCGGCGCTGCGCTAATGGCGTTTTGGACGATACCCCAGCTATTTCCTGAGACCTTCGAGCCCTTCATTCAGGGGCGAAGTTTCACGGGTGTCATTGCTGATTTTGATGGGCTTACGTGGCTGAAACTCGCCTGTTCCTCCGCCCTGATCGCCACGGCCTACTACTTCTCGGCCCAGTCATTGCGCATGGGCGAGCTGAGCGTCATCAGCCCGTTCCGCTATGTTGGCTTACCGGGCGCGATGGTGCTGGATGTGGTGCTATTTCAGGCTGTACCGCAATGGAATGAATACACCGGCGGGGTTCTGATCATGCTGGCTGGCATCATCATTATTCTCCGCGAATCCCGCGCTGGTAAGCTCAGGCAACCACACCCGGCCAATCGGCGCGGCTAAGTGCCCCTCAACGCCGGGTTGGCTTGATCATCAGCTGGCCGGTCGGCTACATCTATCCCCTGAAACACCTCACGGCCCTGCTGGGAGCGCGCCATGACTTACCAAAGCCCCACCCAAGACATTCAGTTTGCTCTGGAAACCCTCGCAAACCTTGAAAAGCTGGCAACCCTGCCGGGTCTGGAAGACGCCACCACCGATGTGGTTGCGCAGATGATCGAAGAAGGCGGCAAGTTCTTCAACGACGAACTGGCGCCCACCAATTGGGACGCGGATCAAGCCGGTTGCAGCTTGGAAAACGGCGTCGTGCGCACCTATGAGAAGTTCCCGGCCTTGTACGCACAGTACCGCGAAACCGGCTGGATCGGCGCTGCTTATGATCCTGAAATCGGCGGGCTTGGACTGCCGTGGGCGGTCAATGCAGCAGGGCAAGAAATGCTGTTTGCCGCCAACATGTCGTTCTCGCTGTGCCCCCTGCTGTCCCAAGGCGCGATTGAGGCCATCGAAGCCCACGGCTCCCCGGAGCAACGGGCCAAATACCTCGAACGCCTGGTCAGCGGCGAGTGGTCCGGCACCATGAACCTGACGGAACCTCATGCCGGTTCGGACGTGGGCTCGCTCAAGTCGCGTGCGGAACCCCAGCCTGACGGCACTTACCGGATTTTTGGTCAGAAGATTTATATTACCTTTGGCGAGCACGACATGGCGGATAACATCATCCACCTGGTGCTTGCACGGACGCCGGGTGCGCCGGCGGGAACCAAGGGCATTTCGCTGTTCATCGTGCCAAAGTTCCTGGTCAACGACGATGGCTCACTGGGCGCTCGCAACGACGCCAAGTGCATCAAGCTGGAAGAAAAACTCGGCATCCACGCCAGCCCGACTTGCGTGATGCAATACGGCGACGATGACGGCGCGGTCGGCTACCTGATCGGACCAGAAAATGGCGGGATGGCCTGCATGTTCACCATGATGAACAACGCGCGCCTGAGCGTGGGTATTCAGGGCCTTGGCATCGCCGAACGCGCCTATCAGCACGCGCTGGCCTACGCCAAGGACAGAGTGCAATCGGCGAAAATAGGCGGCTCGTCCAAGGACAGCGTGCGGATCATCGAACACCCCGATGTGCGCCGTAATCTGTTGCTCATGAAGTCACAGATTGAGGCCTTTCGCGGCATGGCCTATCACGCCACCAGTCATATCGATATCGCCCGCCGCGCCGATGACCGCGACGAAGCGGCCAAAGCGCAGCGCCGGGTTGATCTGCTGACCCCGATTGTCAAAGGCTGGGGTACGGATATCGCCTGTGAGATTGCCTCTACCGGGGTGCAAATTCACGGCGGTATGGGCTTTGTCGAGGAAACCGGTGCCGCCCAGCACTACCGCGACGCCCGTATTCTGCCCATCTACGAAGGCACCAACGGCATCCAGGCGCTGGATCTGATCGGACGCAAACTCGCGCGCGACCGGGGCTGGGCCGTGGGTGAGATGATGGACGAAATGCAGGCCGTCGTTGACGCGCTCAACGCCACCGACCACGTGACCTTGAGCGCCATCGCAGCACGGCTGAGCCCTGCGCTGGCTGACCTGCAAACGGCCTCTGACTACTTGCTGCAAACCGCCGGGGAGAACATGCCCTCCGCCGCTGTTGGGGCGACGCCTTATCTGACGCTGTGGGGAACAGTGGCCGGGGGTTGGGTGATGGCGACCGAGGCCTTGGAAGCGGCACGGCGGCTCATCAGCGACACTGAAAACCGGGCCTTTCTCGAAACCAAGCTGGTCTCCGCCCGGTTCTTTGCCGATCAACTGCTGCCACGCTCGTCGGGTCTGCTGGAAGCGGTTCGGTCGAGTACGGATGAAGTCATCGGGCTGGACGAAGCGGCCTTCTAACCCGCGAAAAGCCACCAAAAACCCATCTGCGCACTGGTTCTTGACCGGCGCTGCCCTTAGTGTACCGACCAACCAAAGTGTTATCGGGAGGACAGCCTTATGGCTCAAGCCGTCATGGCCATTGACCAGGGCACGACCAGCAGTCGCGCTATCTTGTTCGGTGCGGATTTCGATGTTCTGGGGGTCGCGCAAAAGGAATTCACGCAGTTTTACCCCAAATCCGGCTGGGTCGAGCACGACGCCAGCGAAATCTGGGATTCTGTTGTGGAGGTCGCCACCCAAGCCCTGCGTGACGCCGGCCTGACCGCCAGCGACCTTGCAGCCATCGGCATCACCAACCAGCGAGAAACCGTCGTCCTGTGGGACCGGGCTACCGGCGCACCCGTACATCAGGCCATTGTCTGGCAAGACCGACGCACCGCGGACCTGTGCGCCGACCTCAAGGCGCGGGGCATGGAAGCCATGGTTACGGCAAAAACGGGCCTGCTGCTCGATCCCTACTTCTCTGGCACCAAACTCAAATGGCTGCTGGACAATGTCGAGGGCGCGCGGGCACGGGCTGAGGCGGGGGAACTGGCCTTTGGTACCGTGGACACATGGTTGCTGTACAAGCTGACCAGCGGCACGGCTCACCGGACCGACGCGACCAATGCCTGCCGTACGCTGCTGTTCAACATCCACGACCAGGACTGGGACAGCGAGTTGCTGTCCCTGCTCGACATTCCAAGAGCCATCCTGCCCGAGGTTTGCGACAACGCCGCAGAATTCGGCACGACGACCGTGCTGGGTGGCGGCGCTGCCGTGCCTGTTACGGCCATGGCGGGAGACCAGCACGCCGCCGTGGTCGGTCAGGGCTGTTTCCAGCCCGGCATGCTCAAATCAACCTACGGCACGGGCTGCTTTGCTGTGCTCAATACCGGTGCGACAGCCATTCCTTCCAAAAACCGCCTGCTGACCACGCTAGCCTACCGCCTGAACGGCCAGCCGACTTACGCACTGGAGGGTTCGATCTTCATTGCGGGTGCGGCGGTACAGTGGCTGCGCGACGGTCTGGGCATCCTTGAGCACGCCGCGCAATCGGGCGAGATGGCCGATGCGGCAGACGACGAGCAGGACGTGGTTCTGGTTCCCGCCTTCACCGGCCTGGGAGCCCCGCACTGGGACAGCGAAGCCCGCGGCGCGGTCTTTGGCCTGACCCGAAACTCAGGCCCGCGCGAGTTTGCCCGCGCGGCGCTGGAAGCTGTGTGCTTCCAGACCAACGACCTGTTGACCGCCATGAAAGCTGACTGGAGTGACGCCAGCGAAACCATCCTGCGCGTTGACGGCGGTATGACAGCGAGCGACTGGACCATGCAGTGCCTCGCCGACGTGCTCAATGCCCCGGTTGAGCGCCCGATGGTGACGGAGACCACGGCCCTGGGCGTGGCCTATCTTGCGGGCGCACATGTCGGGTTCTATGGCGGACAGGACGACTTTGCCCAGCGCTGGAAACTGGATCGCAGCTTTAGCCCCCACTGGCCCGCAGAACGGCGGTCTCGGAAAATCGCCCTGTGGAACGAAGCCGTCAGCCGTACCTTGAGCGCGGGGAGCCAAGGATGAGCGACGACACTCCCCCGCTGAAGCCCACGACTAAACCCCGCCTGCGCGCAGGAAAGCCGCAGGAAGTATCCTCCGGCAAGGGCTACGACGAAAGTTCCCCGGCACAGGCAGCAACGGCCCTGATCGGTGAGCGCGCCTCGGCCTTTGCGCAAAAGCTGACGCAGGGCCAGCGCATGCTGGTCCACATCGCCGGCCACCCAGCGCCCTTCATCATGATCCGCCTCGCTGCGACGAGTTCCGAGCACGTTTTGATCGAAGGCGCGGACGACAATGGCCAACCGGTCGAAATCCTCGCAAAGCCCGAAGCGCTGGTCGTCTCGTTCAGCGTGCAAGCCGTCTCCTAAGCAGATCGGCACAGCCCGAAAAGGGCGCTTCAAGATTTTGAGGGAAATTAGGTGGCCCCCTGGGCCATGATTGCGTCTTTGCGCCTGCAACCGCTAGGTTACTCTGGCTTTATCCAGTGCATGGCCACCTAGACGATAAATAAAAGAAACACGATTGTTCAAGAATACCTTGAATTTCGCTCAGTTAGGCCCGTCGAATGAGAGTCCTGTCCTAGAACATAAATGCCAAAAAAAAGGGAGCCGTGGGGGCTCCCTTTTTGGTGGCTGGTTTAGAAGCCTTGGGCGCTTGCTTACTTTTGCAACGCGTCGCGAATTTCTTCGAGCAGGACTTCCTGACGTGGTGGCTCGGCCGGAGCGGCTGGAGCCTCTTCCTCCTGCTTTTTCATGCGGTTGTACGTGCGCACAATCATGAACAGAACGAAGGCAATGATCAGGAACTCGATGATGGCGTTGATGAAAACACCGTAGTTCAGTGTCGCGGCTCCAGCTTCCTGAGCTTCGGCCAGCGTTGCGTACTCGCCTGCACCCAGAACGATGAAGCGGTTTGCAAAGTCGATACCACCGGTGACGAAGCCAACCAGCGGCATGATGATGTCAGCGACGAACGACTTGATGATGGCGTTGAAGGCAACGCCCATTACAAAAGCAACGGCAAGCTCAATCACATTGCCGCGCTCAATAAACTCGCGAAATTCTTAAATCATGAGTTAGGATCTTCCTATACTTCCAATATGGTCGACCCGATTGTTTCTCGGGCCTCCAACCCGCGGTGCGCTTCTGCGACCTCGGCCAATGGGAGCCGTCGCCCGATGACGGGTTTCACGTCACCGGATCGAACGACATTGAACAGATCCCCCGCAACCCGATTAAGTTGCGCCCGTGAAGCAATATACGTGAAAAGAGTTGGTCTTTGCATGTATAAAGAGCCCCGAGAAGCCAGCATTGCAGCAGAAAAATCGCGCACAGGGCCTGATGCATTGCCAAAAGTGATGAAATAGCCCAGCGGCTTGAGGCAATCGAGCGATCCTTCGACCGTCGATTTGCCCACAGAATCATAAACCACCGGCACGCCACCGCCCGACAACTCCCGGACTTGCTCGACCCAGTCCTCGTCGCGATAGTTGACGCAGTGTGCGGCTCCATGGTCCAGAGCGAGCTGGCATTTTTCCCCCGTTCCCGCCGTACCGATCAGCTTGACATTGATTGCCTTGGCCCATTGGCAGGCCAGCAACCCAACCCCCCCGGCGGCGGCATGGAACAGGCAGGACTGACCGGGCTGAATGGCGTAGGACTGCTTGAACAGATATTGCACCGTCATGCCCTTGAGCATAATCGCAGCTGCCGCTTCGTTCGACACCTCTTCGGGCAGAATGACGGCCTTGTCGGCTTCGACCAAGCGCTCTTCGCAATAGGCACCGTTCACCACGGTGGCAACCCGGTCCCCGACCTTAAAGCCTTTCACGCCCTCACCGATATCGGTGATATAGCCCGCGCCCTCTGCGCCGGGGACAAAGGGAGTATCCGTTCCGTAGAGGCCTTCGCGGAAATACACGTCGATGTAATTCAAGCCGATGTGCGTGTTGCGGATGCGCAGCTGACCCGGACCGGGCATGCCAACCTCGCGGTCTTCGATTGTCAGGACTTCGCGGCCACCTGTCTGGTGGATTACAACGGCCTTACTCATGGAACTTCCTTTCAGAAAAAGCAGTGATTTTGTCTTTTGTTAGCAGGATTGACCCGATATTGCCCCAAAGACCGCGCACAAAAAAGCGTCAGCATCCCTGTTCCCGGTTGCAAGTTTAGTGCTTTGGACCGAAAAGAGGGGTACCCGGATTATGCGAACCCGACGAGACCCCATGTCTACAAATCACCCTCAAAAGCCGGTTAATGCTTCGGTTCTGACCATAGGTGCCGCCTTTCTCATCCTGACGATTGTCGTCTCTGCTCTGGCTCTGGGTCGACCGTTTCTGCTGCCTTTGGTGCTTGCGATTGTGGTTTGGTATGTCATTGCCAGCTTGCGTGACTTTATGGCCGGTATTGAGCTGGGTTCCTTCACCCTGCCGCGCTGGCTGTCTTTGCTGCTGTCGATGCTGGTCATTGGCTTCATCGCATACTTTGTCATCAACATTGTGCTGACCAGCTTTGCCTCGTTGATCGGCGATTTCCCCACCTACGTCGCCGACGCCAACCGCTTATTGGCGCTGGTGCAAGGGTTGCTGCCCGAAGGCGTGACCATCGACATCAACCTGCAAAACCAGTTTGACCGCATTCTGGGCATCGCCAACAATTTCGCCGGTCAGTTGCGGCTGGTCACGCAGAACCTCGTCATCGTGGTTATCTACGTTGCCTTTATGCTGGTGGAGGATCAGCGCTTTGGCGCCAAACTGCGACACCTGTTCCCCAATGACGATGATTACTCCCGGGCCCGCCAGATGCTCGGCGCGATCAGCCGGAAGATTCAGGCCTACCTCGCGGTAAAAACGCTGATGAGCCTGATCACCGCCGTTCTTGCCTACATCATTCTGCTGGTCTTCGACATCAACTACGCCCCGGTCTGGGCCATGCTGGTTTTCTTCCTGAACTTTATCCCTGTTGTCGGGTCGATTATCGCCGTGATGCTGCCGGTGGCCATGGCCGTTCTGCAGTTCTGGGAGGTGAGCCCGTGGGTGATCCTGATCGTGACGGGCCTGCTGATCGGGATTCAGCAGTTCGTCGGATCCTTCCTTGAGCCGCGCTTTCTGGGGTCCTCACTCAACCTGTCACCGCTGATCATTCTTGTGGCCCTGTCGTTCTGGGGCTTTCTGTGGGGGCCGGTTGGGATGCTGATTTCAGTGCCAGTAACCGTGATGATGGCGATTATCTTCGCCTCCGTGCCTGCCACCCGCTGGATCGCCGTGCTGCTCAGTCAGAACGGGGACAGCGTCGAGGAAGAATTTGGCCCCGTGGTCATGCCTGCCGCCACGCGCTCGGAGAAGCCGAATTCCTGAACCGGCCTTCCCTGCTGGACCTCCCCACTGACCTGACTCTGGAGAGCCACATACAAGGCCGTGGAACAGGGATTGCTGCCGGGACTGCATGATCAAAAGACTCTCCATTTTGGCGCTCATCCTAAGCGCCGTCGTCGCGACACAGTTCAGCCTTGGCAGCAGCACAAGCGGCACCAAAGGCCACGGTCCAGCCTTCGATTCCGACCGCTTTTCCGACGCGCAGGTCCCAGCGCTGGATTTCGGAACGGCGGTCGCCGCATCGCGATGGTCTGTCCCTGAGTCCTGA
>PAFB01000021.1 GCA_002700865.1 Rhodospirillaceae bacterium | reverse complement strand
GGCCGGATTCCGGGAGCGTCGAGCTTCAAGCAGATCAACTGGAATACCTCGACAGGGGAGAACTTCAGCCACGTACCGCTGTATTATCTGCTGATTCTGGTGCTGGCGGCGTTGATGCTGATCCAGGCCGTGGGCTTCTTGTTCTCCAGCATTGATAATGGGCTAACGTCGGACGCTGAGCACGAGCGCAAAATGCGTGATTTGGCGGCGAACAGCGACGAGGTCACAGGCGAAGAGTTGGCCGCCCAAGCCATTAAGGACGCGAACGAAGCGGCCCACCAAGCCCCGAGCGACACTTCATCAACCAACGCCAGTCGACCCACCTTGGGTTCGGCATGATCCGGCCGTTAAGTTAGTAAGAGAAGACCAGAAACATGCTCTTTGGATTAGACGGCGTCGAACTTAGCCTGATCATCGTTTTCGGAACGCTGTTCATGGCCATTCTTTCCGGTTACCCCGTGGCCTTCGCGCTTTCCGGGTCGGCAATCATCAGTTTTGTGCTGATCGCAATTGGCTCAGAACTGGGCTGGTTACTGGTTGAATACGAAGGCGAGCTCCAACCGCTGCTTGCTGCCCACCATGAGATCTTTAACGGGCCAGCCTGGGTAAAGGGGCTGGATACGCTCGCCCAGTGGAGCAACAACAACTACTCTCGTGCCTTTGGTGAGAACCAGAACGACACACTGCTGGCTGTGCCGCTGTTCGTTCTGATGGGGATTGCGCTGGAACGCTCGAAAATCGCTGAAGAGCTGCTGACTTCCATGGGACGTCTGTTTGGCGGCATGCCGGGCGGCCTGGCCGTTTCGGTTGTGTTGGTGGGCGCATTGCTCGCCGCCTCCACGGGGATCGTTGGGGCCACGGTGGTGACCATGGGGCTGATCTCGCTGCCAACAATGCTACGCGCGGGTTACTCCAAAGAGCTTTCCACAGGCGTCATTGCGACTTCCGGCACCTTGGGGCAGATCATTCCTCCATCAATCGTGCTGGTACTGCTCGGGTCCATGGTCGGCGATATCTATTCTTCGGCGCAAAAGAAGCGCTCGCAAGATCTGGGTATTCCACTGCCTGAGCTGTTGGGCGACGACATTGCCATTTCCACGGGTACGCTGTTCAAGGCAGCATTTATTCCCGGTATCGTCCTGGCGCTGCTGTACGCTGCCTATGCGCTGGGATACGCGCTTCTGCGTCCAAAGTCTGCGCCGCCAATCCAGCAGAACCGGGATGGCAACACCTATGATCTCATGGCCGACTACAACCGTTCCGCGGGCCGTGCGACCAGTGCAATTGCGCTGCCGTCTCTGGGCTTTGTTGCCGTGTGGGTTGTTGCCGCTTTCATCGGCTTTGTCGGGTCCCAAAAGCCGCCACAAGACGCGCTCGAATTCGCCAATACACAGGCTTTGCTCGAAGAGATCGAGCGCGCGCGTCCGTCTGGTGGGATCGATGCCGCAGACTTCGCCGACCTGCAGGACTACACGGCCCTGACATCACGCGGGACAGCGGTTCCGGCTGATCTGCAAACCCGCGTGGATGCTTTGCTTGATGGTGTTCAGAGCGACATCATCATTCAGACACTACGCACAATCGAATTCAGCGAGCGCAAGTCGTCACTGCTGCGCGGCATTGACCGTTTTGCCCGTTCCATTGACGCGATGCTTGGCGCAGAAGCGGCCGCGCCGTACTTTGAGGTGCTGGAGCGGGCAGAAGGTGCTTCATCGCTGGCGGAACTGACCGCCTCGGTCAAAGGCGCGCCGCGTGGGCAGGCTGTTCAGAGGCTGGTGAACAGAGCGGACAAGGAGTTCGACTTCACACCCTACCAGTTCGCCGCAGAAGACTATGCCTCCACCGTCTCCAAAGCGCGCCGCAAGTCGGTACTCCGCAAGTTCAAGGATGACCCGGATGGGGCAGCTGTTGAGTTGCAGAACCGCGCAGCTCTGCTGGCGGGAAAGATCGCAGCGCTGCAGGCGCTTTACGAGCCCTTCTTCGAAGCAGAGACAAACACCCGCTTTGCAGAAAATCTGAGGGTTATTCAGGCCGCAGAAACGCTCGAAGAGCAGCTTGACGCCATCCGTAGTTTGCCAGCGTCAGGCGACCTGGATCGGGCGGTGTCGACGGTCGATGGCCTGCTCAAGCGCGAGTCCTATCTGGCGTCGTCATTCTCCTATGACAGAGCAATCAGGGCCGTTGCGGACGGGCAAGTGCCGTTTGGGATTTCCCGTCCGGTTTCATCCGAAGCCGCAAACCTGCTCCGCAAGGCCTTTCCCGACATGGGCAACGGCGACGCGCCTAAGCAACTGTCCGCTTACTTCCGCGACAGCCTATCTTCCTATCGTGTGCCCGCGATCTCCATGGGGGTTGCCGCGTTCCTGACGATTACGGCGGTGTCTCTGGCGCTGGCCGCTGCCCTGCGTCGCCGAGAGTCGCCCGTACCCATTCTTGTCGGTGCGGTTGGGGTCATCGGCTTTGCTGCTGCTGCTGTGTGGCTCATCGATGCAACGACATCGCCATGGACCCGAACGGTGGTGTACTTCATCCCCACGATGCTGATCATCTACGGCATGGTCGGCGCAGTGCCGCGGTTGTTGCAGGTTGAGGTGATCCGGGTGGTGGTTCCGCCTGTTGTGCTGATCGTCGCTGTTCTGGGATCAATTTTTGGCGGGATTACCAACCCGACGCCTGCTGCTGCGCTTGGCGCTGGTGGCGCGATCCTGCTCTCAGCGATTAAGCTGTTGGAGCGAGATGTTCAGGTTGGCCCGTTTGACAACCGGATTGGCCGCAACATCCTGCTGTGGACGGCGGCTGCCATCGCCTCGATGTTGTTGGTCAAGGCAAACTTCCTCGACGGCGATCAAGCCATCGGTTTCGGGAAAGCCGTTGCGTCTTCGGTGGCCGGATTGTTGTACGTGGTGTCGATACTGGGCATGATTTACGCAGTTATCGTGCTGCTGGGCGCGCGTGTTGAGGGTGGTAAGCCGGTACCAAACCCGCGCACCATCGCTGGCGCGACACGGTCATTCTTGTTCAGCCGCGACCGGGTCCTGTCCTCAATTCTGATGGAAACAGCCAAAGTATCGATCATGGTTTTTGCCATTCTGATCGGTTCACAGCTGCTGGCACTGACCCTGCGTTCCTTTGGCGGTGAAGAGTACATTGAGCATTTCCTAAGGTCGTTCGAAGACCCGCGGACACTATTGCTCGTGGTCATGGTCGTGCTGTTTATCCTCGGGTTCGTTCTGGACTTTATCGAAATCATTTTCATCGTTATCCCGATTGTGGGTCCGGTGGTCTATGGTGCCGATCCGAACATCATGCATCCTGCCTGGATCACGATTCTCATTGCGGTCAACCTGCAGACGTCGTTCATCACGCCGCCCTTTGGTTTCGCGCTGTTCTACCTGCGAGGGGTTGCGCCGCCTGAGATTCAGACCAGCAACATTTATCGAGGGATTATCCCATTCGTGATCATTCAGGTCGTGGGCCTGACCATTCTTTGGTTCTTCCCACAAATCACGACGTTCTTGCCGGATCTGCTTCCGGACAACTGACGATCCTAAGCGGGCGGCGCAGTGCCCTTGGGGCTGCGCTGCTGCTGCTGAGCTTTGCCGGGCTGTTTATCCTTGGCGGTTGGGGCGCCCTTGGTGATCCTCCAAAGCCCTTTGCTCGGGCAGAGGGTTTTTTCGTTTCCGGGATCTGGTTGCAATCTCTGGTCTTGCTGGCTGTGCTTGCAGTGGTAACAGCCGGGCCTCGCATTTTGGCGCGCTGGGCCGATTCTGGACTGGCGCTGCTGTGGTGGTGCGCGGCTGGCGCGGCGATGCTGGCTATCGTGATTATCTTTATCTGGGCCAGCGCCCGATTTTTGTTTGGGATGAGCGCCTTGCCGCCAGCCTGGATGCTCGCATCGCGCCCTGAGACCTGGTGGATTGAGGTGGCGCTGGCCTGCATGGGTCTGAGCCTAACCTGTGCCATTCCGGTCCTCCTTCGCACCGGTGAGCACGTCGCCATAGACGTCCTGCGTCCAATATTGGCCAAACCTTCGGCGCAGCGCTGGATCAGGACCTTGGGCAGTGCAGGGCTGGCTGTGCCAGTAGGCTGGTTGTTGCTGACCAAAGGGTCTGTCTTTGCCGCGCGCGCTTGGAGCCAGTGGGAAGGCTCTCAGAACTTTGGTATCGAGTTTGTGTTTTTGGTGAAAACACTCGTGCCGCTCATGGGGTACCTGATCGCACTGACAGCGTCGCTCAACCTGCGGGATCACGTCGCTGGGGTGGCACGATGAGCCCGGACGTTCTGGTCCTTATCCTGTTTTTGACCGTCACGATCGGTTGCTTGCTCAGCGGTTTTCCTGTGGCTTTTGGGTTGGGCGGAGCGGGCGTGCTGGTCGTGGGTGGGTTAACGCTGCTGGCGGGTTTTGGCGTGGAGATCGAGGGCGGTAACGGCTGGCCGGTCATCGAGGCCAACAGTTGGCGCGATTTGTCGCCGGTGGCTGGAGACGTCTATCATTTCATGGCGCCCAGCGGCCAAACCCTCATGGCCATTCCTGCCTTTATCCTCATGGGTGTCCTGCTGCATCGCGCAGGGCTGGCGGAGAGGCTGTTTGCAGCAGTGCAGGCGCTGGTTTCGTCACTCCCCGGCGGCATGGGCGGCGCAGTGGTTGTTGTGGGGGGGCTGTTAGCGGCGGCGACGGGGGTTGTTGGGGCTTCTGTGGTGACGCTAACGGCGATTGCCCTGCCAGCGCTCATGGCGCACGGCTACACCTCCCGACACGCTGCGGGCATCGTTACGGCGTCCGGCACGCTGGGACAGATCATTCCGCCCTCGATAATCCTGATCCTGCTTGCTGATCAGGTCGGCGCACAGTTTCAGGCCGCCCAGATCGCCGCCGGCAACTACGCCCCCCTTGCCGTGACCAGTGGCGACCTGTTCCGCGCGACACTGTTGCCGGGCCTGTTGGTGCTCACTGGCTTTGCTGCGCTCGCCCTAGTTTTGGGTTGGAACAGCAAAGCACCGCCATCAAAGCCGCCTGCAAGCCCGCCGCTTGCCGTCCTCAACGGGCTGGCACCGCCGCTGGGTCTGATTGTGCTGGTGCTGGGGTCAATTTTAGCGGGAATCACGGATACCACGTCGGCAGCCTCCTTTGGGGCTATGGGGGGGCTGATTCTGGCGAGCCGTCGGCCGGCGCTGATCTGGTGCTCGCTGCTGTTCGCCGCCCTGCTTTTCGGCTGGCAGGCCCTCGGCGCGCCTGCCGCGCTCAAGCCCGTTGCGCTGGTGCTGTATCTCGGGGGACTGGCAGCGATCGGTTGGAGCACCGTTGAGACCTTCCGCAGCGGTGTTCTGCAAGCCGCCCTGGCGGATCTTTTGCGACTTAGTGCGATGATCTTTGCCATCATCATTGGCGCAGGTCTGTTTGCCCTGAGTTTCAAAGCTGTCGGGGGATATGAGCTCATGCAGCAGGGCTTCAGCCTGCTCACCAGCGCCAGCGGGGCCAGCGATCCCGCTCAAGCGGCGCATCTGACCCTGTTGTATCTGCTGATCATCATATTTTTGTTGGGGTTCGTACTCGAATTTATCGAGATCATCGTGGTTGTTTTGCCCTTGGCTTTACCTGTGGTGTTTTCAGTGCCTGCCGAGGTGCTTGACCCGGTTTGGGCGGGGGTTCTGATTGCACTGACTTTGCAAACATCCTTCCTGACACCGCCTTTTGGCGTCGCGCTGTTTTACTTTCGAGGGGCTGCACCAGATCACGGATCAAGCCTGCAACTCTACGCAGGCGTTTTGCCGTTTATCGGGGTTCAGCTGCTCGTGATTCTGCTGCTTTGGCACTTCCCGGCATTGATTTGAAAACAGTCGGTTGGGCAAAGCAACATAATCAATTCTTTGCTTTTTTACCGGACTGAAGGGTGCAAGAAGTGATGTCTCGTATTAGGGACCTTCATGACCAATTCTCCGCGCACATTTCAACGACGTCAGATTCTTGCCTCGGGCATTGGCGCGCTGTCATTACTGGCCGCACCGAACGTGGTACGGGCGCAGGCTCAGGTGGTCAGGATGATCTCGGTGTGGGGTCGGGGTTTTCCGCTGGTCGGAGCCTCAGCCCAACGCCTCGCAGAGCGGTTGACCGCGATTACGGATGGGGCCTTACGGGTCGAGTTATTCGCAGCCGGTGAACTCGGCAGCCCCGGCGAGGCCCACGCCCGCACGGGTGCGGGAGAGGCGGAAATTTACCATGGGGTCGAGTACTTCTGGTCCGCGAAAAATCCGGCTTTTCATCTGTTTTCCGGCGTGCCCTTTGGTCTGACAGGGCTGGAACTGCTGGGCTGGCTCAATGGTCCGGGTGCTGCGCACTGGGACGCAATCCAGGCACCGTTCAACATCAAACCATTTTCCGCCGGTGTGGTCGCGAGCGGGCTGGGTGTTTGGTCCAATCGGCGGCTGGAGAGTGCTGATGATTTCAAAGGATTAACGATTCGTTCCAGCGGACTGGCGCGGACTGTTCTGAAGTCGCTGGGGGCTGATGCAAGTCCCGTCAGCTTTTCCCGTTTGCCCACGGCCTTGAGCGTTGGCGTTCTCGACGCGACCGAGTGGTTTGGCCCTTGGGCTGATCCGCGTTTTGAGATTACAAACGCAGCCCGTTACCTGTACGGACCGCCTGTGTTTCGGCCTGCTTTGGGCATATCGGTCGGGTTGAACTTGCCATTTTGGTTCAGTTTGAGTGACCCGCACCGCCTTGCGTTCCGCTCAGTTTTCGCTGCCGAAAGCCAAAATTTGCTGCTTGCAACCCATCGGGAGAATGCGCGTTGGCTGGCGCAGTTGAAGCGCGAGGCGCAGGACAGCAAGATCCGTGATTTCAGCGCTGAAGTGCTGACGCTGCTGGGGCAGCAATCGGGGCAGGTTTTGCGGGAAACCATGTCTGGCTCTGAGCAGGCAACAGCAATACTTAACGATTTCCTCAGTTTCCGCACGGACTCCTTCCGCGAAGTCCTCAATGGGTCCTCTGGCTTCATGAAGTCGCGCGAACTGCCATTTTCCTTCGCCCGCTGACCCCCTATGCTATTTGGCAACTGAGGAGTTTGCCCTGTGTCTGTTACCGCACCGCTTTTTGAACCCTTTACCCTAGGCACCATGACCATCCCAAACCGGATTGTTATGGCCCCCATGACCCGGAATTTCAGCCCTAACGGTGTGCCAACGGATGAGGTCAGGGACTACTACCGGCGGCGGGCGGAATCGCATGTTGGGTTGATTGTCTCTGAAGGTACCACGGTTGCCCGGGGCGGCGCTTCCAATGATCCTCGCATTCCAAATTTCCATAAGCCTGACGCCCTTGCCGGGTGGAAAAAGGTGATTGCGGCTGTGCATGGGGTCGGCGGCAAAATGGGACCGCAGTTGTGGCATCAGGGCATGCTGCGCAAGCCCGGTACCGGCCCCGAGCCCCAAGCCGCCTCCGATGGCCCCTCTGGCCTGACCCATCGCGGTAAAGCGGTACAGGAGCCGCCCAGCGAGGAAGAAGTCTGGGACATGGTTATGGCCTATGCCAATGCTGCCGGAGAGGCTAAGCAGCTGGGTTTTGATTGCTTGGAGCTACACGGTGCCCACGGTTACCTGATTGATGAGTTCTTCTGGGGCGTCATGAATGTGCGTGAAGATCGTTTTGGCGGCGATCTGCCCGAACGGGCCACTTTTGCCGCGGAAATTATCAAGCAATGCCGCCTTCAAGTCGGGCCGGATATGCCGATTATCTTGCGTTTCTCACAGTGGAAAACGCAGGATTTTCACACCAAACTCGCGGAAACTCCGCAAGAGTTGGAAGCCTTCCTGCGCGTCTTTGTCGATGCCGGTGTAGACTGCCTACACTGCTCTCAGCGGCGGTTTTGGGAAGCGGAGTTTGAGGCGGTTGACGGGATCGACGGCCTCAATCTGGCAGGCTGGACCAAGAAGCTGACCGGACTGCCGACCATCACGGTCGGGTCGGTTGGTTTGAGCACCGAATTCACCGGCGCATTTCGCGGCGAGGGGTCCAAAACCCGGCCTCTCACCGATGTTATTGAGCGGTTGGATAAGGGCGAGTTTGATATGGTCGGCGTTGGCCGTGCCCTGCTACAGGACCCGTTTTGGGCGCAAAAGATCCATGATGGTGATATCAGCGCCCTAAGCGACTATTACGCTGCTGCGCTCAAAACGCTCTACTAACCCGCCTCCTCAACGACGAGCCTGTCTTCGCGAAAAATGAGTGTCGTCGCCCTGCTGGCCGCCGCAAAGTGTGCTGCCGTCAGTACCAGTACTGGACAACTCAAGCCGTAAAGTTGCCGGGCCACCAAGGCACCTGTGGCGATATTGGCGTCGGGTTCGAGCAGGATTATCCCCGCTGGACCTGAGCCGATGCGGATGCTTTCCGTGACCCCGGCGGGCGTGCCGGAAGAGCCTTTACCCCGTTCCATGAGGACAAACTTGCCCTTGAGACTTAGGCCCTGCTGAGGATGCCCGTTTTCCAGAATAGCCCCCGTATTGGGGTCGAAGCCACCCCAGAAACTCACGGGCTCCGACAACGCCAAAACCTGCCCCTGAGCTTCGCCTGGACATAAAATCAGATGAGGCGTGATGGGGCTTAGGTGCGGCATGTTACTTCACCCCGTACCGCCGATTCCACGCAGTCTTCCAAGCTACCAAAAGCAACGCTCACCGGTAACATGCCCGGTGCGTAAAACGCCCATTTCGCTGAGTTGGTCATCACGGTTCCCGATGCTGCCGTGACAGCGGGGGAAAAATAGGTGCAGGTGTCGAACAACACCTCAACGCCAGCGCGCGCCAGCACTTCAAGATGCCCAGCCTCGCGCGCGATTTCACCGACAAAACGGCTGGTCGAGACCAGCACAGCGGTATTGGGCGCGATCTGCCGGTCCTTCAATTGATCTGCCAATTGTTCGAATTCCGCGGGTGAAAAGTGCGGTGTGCCCAAGGCGACCATGGATACAGGCCCTGATCGAATGGGCGAAAGCGCGGTAAAGGTTTCGGCGAAGTCTTCCTCGCCCAGGTCAATCACTTCGGCGGGCTGCTGATTGGGGTTGAGAGCCTGCCCCAGCGTGGCGGCATCCTGCGTCACGCCTACGATATGAAAATGCGCCAAACCGCCCGTCGCTGCGCCAGCGGCACACAGGGCTTTTAGGTTGTCCGGGCTGGGCCGGACCCCTTCCATCCCCAGCACCACGGGAACCTGCGACCCGGCACGACGACCCAGCAGCGCGCCGAGCAGGTGATAGAATGTTTCGTCGATAGGCCGATGGTGCAGGGCTTTAGACACATCAAAAATCAGGCTTCCCGCCCGTCCCTGTTCCGTATGCAGTCCGGCAAAGGGCGCGCGTCCGGTCAGGGCACAGGCAACATCCAGAAAATCTCCGTACTTGAGCGTTTTCGCCCCAACTACAGCGTTGTAGAAAGCCACAGCGTTGGATTCTGAGCCAACAATATGATCGCCGCGCTGTGGGCCGTCGGGAAGTTGGTAGGGCGCGCAGGTGTAGACCGGTTCGCAGCCCAACTGAGCATAGATCTCCCCGACCTCACGGGCGCGGGCCACAAAGTCCGGATCGGCCTTTGCACGGCTGTGATTGTTCAGCAGGCTGACGGGCAGGGTGTTTGTCCAAGTCGGTACGCGGTCAAACCGGGCCCCTTCATTGACCAGCCATCGGGCAAAATCCCTGTGCGCCTGTCCGTTGAAGTGGCAGGCGTCGATATGGGCAAAAGAAACATCGATCAGCCGATCAGCACCAAAGGCCAAGGCGGCCTGATTAACCAAGCGCTGCATAAACTGTAAAAGTGCGCCATCCCGGCCATCGGCCCGGCGTTGATCTTCAGGAGACAATTCGATCATGCAGGTTCACTCGTCCAAACCGCCATGATCGTCAAGCTGTCGTCTTAAGCCTTATTTGTGCAACTGGGGCAGGTGCCGCGGGCTTCGCGAAACTCTTGCTCAATCTCAAAGCCAATTTTTCCAGCCGCAAGCGCCGCAGCAGAAGGCCTGTCGTCGGCCTGAGCCTCGGCCACGCGATCGCAGACTTGGCAAACGAGAAAAGCTGGGTTTGTGCAGTTTTCAGGATTGGAGCAGGCGACGTAGGCATTGAGACTTTCGATCCGATGGGCCAGCCCCTTTTCCATCAGAAAGTCCAGCGCCCGATAGGCCACGGGCGGCTGCGCGCTGTATCCGATGGCGCGTAGGCGTTCGAGAATGGCGTAGGCCCCCATCGGACGGTGTTCTTCGAGCAAAAGGTCAAGGACGCGCCGGCGGTTTTCCGTCAGGCGTACTTTACCGCTCTCACACCGAGCTTCGGCCGCAGCGAAAGAGTTGGAAACGCAGGCAGCATGGTCGTGAGGCGTGAATATTTCCTGCCCCGCCCTGTCCGATGTTGCAACGGTCTCATCTGTTCCTTTGCTCACTGCACTCATAGATCACTCAAAATCCTTGTGGTTGCCTTGGAACCAAACTACACAGAGTGTGTTATAACATAACACTCTGAAGCAAGGTAAGACATGTTGAACCGACTTTTTACAACATCACTCCTGACTTTGACTATCCTCCCCGGCCTCACCTCCGCCGAAGAAGCGCACGTTCACGGTGAAGCCGTCCTTGAAATGGTAATCGACGAAGCTGGCGCGCTTATCACTTTCGAAGCCCCTGCGATTGATATCGTTGGCTTTGAGTATTTGCCAACCACGGATGCGGAGCAAAATGCCATTGATGACCGGCTGGCTTTGCTGGCTGAAATCGAGACCATCGTCACACTTCCGGCCAATGCAGGCTGTATCGTGGATCATGGCCACGTTGATTTTGAAGCAGAAGAACACGACGGTGAAGTCGAGCACGCGGCTTTTCATGCCGAGTTTGAAGTCGAGTGCAGTAATTCCGGTGATCTGACGTGGATCGAGACTGCGATTTTCGACCATTTTCCCGGTCTGGAGGAAATGGAGGTTGAAGTCGTCTCGCCGGCAGGACAAAAAGGCGGAAGCTTGGAACCGGATCGCACGACGCTCGAACTGTAGACACCCAAGGAGGGAGGGCATTTCGATTGATTTTGGACCGCATTGCCCTTTCTCTGACAAGAACCGGGATGGCGCTGGCAATGCTGCTCGCGCTGCTTCCTTCCGCAGGGGCCGCCCATCCGCACGAATGGATCGACCTGAGCGTGACCTTAGAGTTTGACTCCGACAAGCGACTTGTGGCGATGAAACAATCGTGGCTCTTCGACCCGTACTTCAGCGCCTATGTCGTCGAAGAACTCGCGACTAATCGCCCGCAGCGCCGACGGGTAAGGGAGCAGGCGGAGGCCATTGCTCCCGACATGGTCAGCAATCTGAGCCAGCACAATTACCTGAACGAGTGGACATACAGAGGGGAGCCGGTGGCAGGGCTCAGCGGCACATTTGTTGCGGCAGAGGTCCGACGGAAACGGATGGAACTGACTCTTCGCCTCACGCTGTCAGAGCCGTTGGACCTGAGCCAAGGTGAGTTCAGCTATCGGGTTTTTGATCCCACTTACTACATTGAGATTCTTCACGCAGACGGTCACCGCCCGCGGTTGAAGGGCGGTCCCAGAGGCTGCCAAACCACGATTACCGCGCCGGAACCGACGCAGGAGTTGCTGGACTATGCGGCAGACATCGACCGCGATGAAAACCCCGAAGACGGCTTGGGACAGCACTTTGCGGAGCGTGTCACCGTCGAGTGTTCTGACGAATGACAGTGCTCGTTTCCGCAACGGATTTGCTATTCGAACGGCCCGGCGGTTTTGCGCTAAGCGTGCCGTCTCTTGCGATTGAGGCGGGGGAAGCTGTCGCGGTTTTGGGGGCGTCTGGCACAGGTAAATCAACGCTCCTCGATCTGGTAGGCGGCGTTCTACGGCCCACGTCGGGCGCGCTGGCTTTGTTTGGACATGATGTTGCTCAGTTGTCGAACAGTGCGCTGGATCGACTGCGCGGGGACCATGTGGGGGTCATCTTTCAGGAGCACAATTTGTTGCCTTTTGCCACTGTACGGCAGAACGTTGCGCTGGGGGTTCAATTCAGTGCAGCGCGGCGGCGGCACCTGCGGGCGACTGCTTTAGAAGACGAGATCGAACGCTTGTTGGACGCCATGGATCTGGATGCCGCTGAATTGCTGCGTCGACCGGCGCACACTCTATCTGTCGGCCAGCGCCAGCGTGTCGCTGCGGCGCGGGCGTTGCTGGGGGCGCCGTCGCTGATCATTGCGGATGAACCGACATCAGCGCTGGATGAGGGCAACCAGACGCGCTTCCTCGCCCTGCTTCAAGAAGCACGAAAGGCCTCCGGCGCGGCACTGCTGTTTGTCACTCACGACCCCAGACTAACCAACGGTTTTGACCAGGTCATCACGCTGGATACGCCTTCGTTGGAAGGCAAAGGGCTATGATGCTGGGGCTGACGCTGCGCTCTATGCTCGGGCGTAAGGTTTCGATCGCGCTTACTGTCGTCACGCTGGCGCTGTCAGTCGCGCTGTTCCTGACCGTTGAGCGCATGCGGATCGCGGTGCAAGAGAGTTTTGATGGCTCGGTCAGCGGGGTCGATGTTCTGGTCGGCGCGCGCGGGAGTGAACTGAGCCTCCTGCTTTACACCGTTTTTCAGATAGGGGACGCTGCGCCATCCATGCGGTGGACGAGCTTTGAGGAGGTCGTGCAGGACGACCGCGTGGACTGGGCTGTCCCAATCAGCCTTGGCGACAGCCATCGCAGGTACCGGGTGATTGCCACAACATCCGACTACTTCGAGCACGTGCGCGTCGGCCGGAATCGCCCGCTGGCGTTCAGGGCGAAGACAGACTCTCTGCTGCGGGGTTTTGGCGTGGTGCTGGGTGCGGAGGTCGTGCGGGCGCTTGGGTACCAGATAGGGGATGCTCTCACCATCCAGCACGGTCTCGCCTCGGCCGGTGATGAAAGTCACAAGCATCAGCCTTTCATCGTTACCGGCATTCTGGAAGCCACAGGCACGCCAGTCGATTACGGCGTTCTGGTCCATATTCGCGCGTTTGAGGCGATCCATGAGGGCTGGACCGGCAGCGTGCCCGGCACAGGGCTGGACCGGCATGAAGGCATCACGGACCGCACCGCGATTGATCTCTCTGGCCCGGACTTTGAGCCCTCGCTCCTGACGGCTGTATACGTCGGGTTGAAGTCCAAGCGCCGTATTTTCCAGTTCATTGAAGACATCGAAGACCGCGACCGTAGCGAGCCACTGACGGGCGTTTTGCCGGGAATTACTTTGTCGCAGTTGTGGCTGCTGTTGGCGACGGCGGAGAGCGCCATGTTGCTGTTTTCAGTGCTGATCGTTCTGGTGGCTCTGGCGGGTCAGATGACTCTGCTCGTCGCCACGCTGGATCTGCGGCGGCGCGAAATCGCCATCTACCGCGCGATGGGCGCACAGCCGATCACCGTCGCTGTGCTGCTGGTGTTGGAGTCGATGGTCATCAGCGTCTGTGCGGCGGGTCTGGGGCTTGTTCTGACACTGCTGGGCACATTGACGGCGGGACAGGTGCTGGGCGGCTTCCTGAAGCTCGAACTCAGTGCCGTTACGCTGTCGGCCGGGCAGGTTCAGGCCTTGTTGGCCTTTGTGGTGGTCAGCGCCGTGACCGGCCTTATTCCCGCATTCATGGCTTATCGCACGTCCCTGCAGGACGGCATGCGCGCGCGGTTTTAGGTCGAACGTCGAAGGGGTGAGCATGGGCATTTTGCGGGGTGTGTTGATCGGTCTGGTTGTGCTTTTAGCGGCCTCTGTCGGGGGGCTTTTCGCTGCCCGTCAGATTATCCTGCCGCGCATGCAGGCCGAGCGCCCCGTGGGTATCCCGCTTGCGTGGAACCTGTTGCTGCCCGAAGAGGCTGTTCTCGCCTATGCGACCCTGCAAGCCAATCCCAATGATGCAACAGCCTTGCTTATCGCGGAAACCAGTACCGTAGATGGGCTCGATGGAACGCGACTGTCCGTGTCCGGGTTCATGGTGCCGCTGGATGCGCAGCGCGATAAGACCCACCACTTCCTGTTGGTCCCTTTTCAAGGTGCCTGCATCCATACCCCGGCTCCGCCACCCAACCAAGTGATCTCCGTCTACGCTGAGCGGGCCGCACGCTTGTATCACAACTGGCGACCGGTGACGGCAACGGGGATGATCAGCGTGGCCGGAGACAGCACAGCGCTGGCTGAGGCGGGTTATGTCATGACGCTTGACCGGTTGGAGCTCTATCAGGAACCAGATGACAGCGAGCCTCGTTTCCCGGTCGCAGAAGGCGCGCACAGGAGCCCGCTGCTCTAGTCTGCCTCAGATGCAACGGCCTCCGACCCCCCTTCTCCCCGTCAAATTCAAGGTTTGAGAGGCGGAAAAGTCATGGTTTCCCATCCGTGACCTAGTCTATGCTGACTGCGTTTAGTGGCGCGAGATGAAAGAGAAACCGCATGCCCGATATCCTGCGCGCCATCTTGCTTATGGTCCTGGGCAGTTTCCTGTTCATGCTTGCCGATCTGTTCATGAAGCTTTCGACACAAACCATGTCGATCGGCTTGGTGACGATGATGCTGGGTGCGGGCATGGGGCTCTTTTTTCTGGTGCTCATGCAATGCGCTGGCACGCCAGTTTTTGACCGCCGCTACCTGCATTTTGCCGTGGCCATGCGCTGTACCGGAGAGGCGATTGGGATAACCGGGGTGATGATCGCGCTGGCCAATTCTCCCCTCGCGACGGTCACAGCGCTGATGCAATCCCTGCCGCTGGTGTTAACGGTCATGGGGGTGGTGTTCCTGCGCGAGTCGGTTGGGTGGCGACGGGTTCTGGCATTGTTGGCAGGATTGGTGGGCGTCCTGATTATCATTCGCCCCGGTATGGAAGGCTTCGACTTCTTTGCCACTCTAACGCTGGTCGGTGTGCTGGGCATGGCGATCCGCGATTTCGGCACCCGTATCGCACCACAAAGCATCTCGACCGCTGCTTTGTCGTTCTATGGTTCTCTGACCATTGTCATCACGGGTGCCCTGATTGTCTTGGTGTCAGGAGACTGGCGGCCGCCGGTTTGGACCGGTATGGGCCACGTGGTCGGTTTGGTCGTGGTCGGCAGTTTGGGGACGCTTGCGATTTCGACGGCCATGCGACTGGGCGACGTGTCTGTGATCAGCCCTTTTCGCTACATCCGCGTGGTTTTTGGCGTGGGAGCGGGCATTCTGGTCTTTGGTGAGAGCGTCGATTCCGCCGTCATCCTCGGCTCAACCATCGTCGTGGGCGCGGGGCTCTACAGCTGGATGCGCGAGCGCAAGCTGGCACTGGCTGGCGAATAGTCGGCGAGCGGGGCCTCCTATTACTGCTGCTCCACTCCCCGGACGAGACCTACAAATTTTTGGGAAGTAGTGGTGTTGAATTGGAAGTCCCAATATCTTCCCACTATGAAAAACCGAAAAGTGGGAATCAAAAGATGCTCCAAGTCAGTAAGTTTGCCGTAGGTTTCGCACTCATGACTTGCCTGACCGGCACCGTGTTTGCGGACAGTTTCTCGAATATTGTCACGTCCACTGCACCGGGCGGGGCAACCGCAAGCGCCCAGAGTTGTGATCCGGATGGCAGGCAGTCTTTGGCTGATTCAAATCAGTGCCTCGACAGCTACTGCGACGGCACCACCGTGATGTCCTGTGAGCCGGGCGGCGACCAGCCTCGGCATGGGTCCGAAGAAACAGAACACTCCGATGAAAGCTCTAATGATCAGGATCAGAGTATGGTTCGTTTGGTAGATCAAAGAGATACCATCGAAATTCGAGTAAGGACGGACGAAAATCTCCGTTTTTCGTTACTTTCAACGAAACAGTCTAATGTTTACTTGGTTCGGGCGATTAATGGAATAAAAATTGATCTTTTGGTTGCGGGGATTAATGCTCCAAAAGATAAAATTGACGGTGATGTTCTGTTGATCGATAAATTCTTCATCAGTGAAGAATTAAGTTCTCTTATGTCTAGCCTTTCAGTGCGCGATGCGGACAAAATTGCTGATATTTGTCGGTTTGTAAGCATTCCGGAGAATGTCGCAATTCTGATTGATCGCGGATTGTCCGGAATTAGAGGTCAAGATGACTTCGATGAGCAGTACCATTACTGGAAGGATCGCCCTATGATCCCCGTCAATAACCTATCCAATATTGGCCGATCATGCTGGTCAATTGCACGCGACTACCGGTGAGAATGAAACTTCTGCCCCTATTCAGGACCGGAACCGGTGCGAATAGGGGCGAAACGCCAATCAACCAAGGAAACTGACATGTTTAAACCTCTGAGTAGTATCCTAGCGCTCGGCGCGCTTTTGCTCTCTAGCCTCACTGTTAGTGTGGCGCACGCTGATCGGATGAACATCCTGATTTTGGCGGAAGATTGGGATGAAACTTCCGTCCCCCGCGACAACCGCATCGATCGCTCGGTGATTGCGCGGCTGACTGAAGTTGCACAAAATCAGTCTCGTCGCCTCTCCGAGCGGTTTTCCAAGTTTGACGGTTTCAGAATCTATGATGAGACCGCCGTTACGGCTGAGAGCTTCAGCGCAGGTGCGCGTCGTTCTGACGAGCTGCTGGTGAAAATGGCAAGAAATATCAGCGACGCTTCTGTCGATATTTTGGTGCTGTACACCATTTACGCCGAAGATGACGTTACATACCGAGATGACGGCGTGACACCGGCCTTTGTGACGCTAAACCTCGAAATAATGCTCAGAGCTATCGACCTGGACTCGGGTCGGACGCTGGCGCGTGTGTCTGAGTTCGATGAGACCCGTCCGCTGCCGACTGACTGTATTCCCAATGTTGCTACTGCGGATGAATACGCTGCCTGTGTCGTTCGGTCTGTATCGAGGAACCTGCGCGACCTCGCCGGTGATGAATTCTCGGCCCTGCTGACCGATACAATTATCGAAAGCTACGACCTCTATGGTGTCAGTGACGATGGCACGGGCGGTGACATTGACGACTGTGGACGGGCTGAGCGCTTCGAGCTCGAGATGCGAGATTTCTCCCCCCGTGAATTGCTGCGCTTCGAAGAAGAGGCCGCGAATTGGGATTGTGTCGAAGAACTGGAACTCCTGGATACATCCAATACCATTGCTCGCTATTTCCTCTACACGGGCAGGCCAGAAAACTGGGTAAAGCGCGATTTGGCAGGCGCTTTGGCTGTGATGGGCCTGCAAGGCAGAATAAAATTTGCGACTGACGGTAGCATTGCAGTGAAATGGGATGGTACTCTCTAGCAGAAATAAAGAAGGAGCCTCGCTGGCTCCTTCTCTTTTTGTTACTTGGGTTGAGGGCACTAGCGGTGATCTGGCGATTGTTTGCCTTGGTTCTCGTGCTTGTCGGATTTTCTGGTCGGGCACCAGCAGATGACCACGAAAGAACAGCGCTCATCATGATGGCGAAGCCAGAAGCGTTGCCGTACTTTGGGCAGCTGAGTGAAAATGCACTACATGCCTTTCTATCGCGTAGCGTCGCCGAAGGCAGCGCTGACCAAAACGGCATCCAGATCATCGATGAAACCTTGTATCTTCAGCGTTCCATCGACTTTGGCGACTTGCGTTCGGGTAATCTGGTAAAGGACGCTGTAAGCCGGTATTCGGACGAAATCGACGTCCTGATGCTGTACACGGTCAATCAGACCATTGATGTCGATACGCAATTCGAGCTGGCGCGTATCACTTACCAAATCGACATCGAAATCACGGGAATGAGCAGTAACGCGCTTTTGGGTTCCCAAAGCTACACCTTAACGTCACCGCCCGACGCAGACTTGTCCGACGTCTGCGCAGCATTAACCACAGCGGCAGAACTTTGCCGGGTGGAAGACCTCAAGGCCAAGCTGGCAGCAATAAAACCAAGCCTTAAGCGTGTCGCGCAAGCATCGATACTGTCTGAGCTTTGAACAGGCCCCTCACGGACATGCGCACCGGCACCAGTTAGATGACGAGATGAAGCCCTTATTGAACATACTGTTGGTCATTCCGTTGCTGATACTGAGTATCAGAGCCCATGGTGATACGCGTATGCCAGAAGAGATCGTCCGGCCGCTCAGCGAGTGCGTGGAGCGGGCGGAGCGTGCGCCTCGTAAAGTTGCGATTTGGGATCTGGAAATCGCTCAACAGCCTGTCACCGGACCGATGGTGCTCAATATCCTGAACACCGCAACGCCGCATGATGCCGACGTGCGAGCGCTTTCAGTTTTCAAGAAAAACCGACCTGCACGAGATGCCATGCCCCCCGAAGCGGCCCGTTTGGAACGCATTAAGTGGCGGAATTTTTTCCTCGACGGCGCTGAGCTGACAATTCGGATTATTCCAAAGAAAATTGACGGGTTCTACCGGACCTGGGAACTCATTGGGGAAATCGAGGCCGCAGACGGGCAGAAAGTAAGCTGTGGTCCGCCGGTTTCTTTTTGTGAAGACGGGTCTGGCTTGGCGCCATCCTGCGCGATCCTGAAAGACGCCAACTGCGCGATGGAACAGCAATGCCTCGATTTAATATTGAAGCCGAATGACCCGAGCTTAGAGGAACTGAGCATTGAGTTCGTGGCGGTGTGTAAGCAGGATGAATGTTTTGAGCGTGAAGTTGAGCTCCATTGCGGTCTGCGGTTACCCAACTTCTCGATACAGGGTCAGCCGCAAGACATCTTCATTGCGCTGTTTCCCAGCACAGTCGCGCTGGCAGGCTTGGGCAAAACCCCTCGCGCTAGCGTCAGGGTCCGCGAAAGCGAGACATCCTTTCCCAGCCCACAACTGGGTTGGGTGGATGACCTCCGGATCGCGACAGCGGATGCTGAAGGCGGAACGATCCAGTGTTGGCTTATAGAAAAGGGACAGCGCACCGATTCATATTGGCCCATGCTGTTCGACTACAATGAGATTTTGAATGACGCGAATGTCGATCCAGTCTCACTGCGCAATACAATCGCCAGAATATTTGGTAGAAATCAATCAAGACAAACATTACTTATGCCTAGTGATTACGCCGAAAGGGTGATTACTGCTCAATCTCAAGAATGGGTTGATCGGTTAATAGGGTCGCAACAAGTGCAACTGGATAGCAGCCTGAATTGATTGCAAGGCGACGGGAGTGAGCGGGTCTTACAGTGAACAATAGAAGCTCTTTGGAACATCTAAAATTGCTGTCGACTTTGCTCGAATGCGAAGTATCCCTCTCGCATGCCCTGTTTTCAACGGTCAGCGATCACAAGCTGAGAAAAAAACTTGTCGGCTCAGCCGCTAAGGACGTTGCGACTTTTTTCTATCTGCTGAAAGTCAATCAGATCAACACGCCTGAACTGATTGTCGAAGCAGCACTAGAGCACAATAAGAGAATTGATGCTGTCAGTGATGATGAAATGTATCTCAACATTCTGGGCCGTACCAAAACACAAATCATTGGCTCTAAATTTTCGGAGAGGGGGCTGGTTAAGCTTGCTGACAATTTTCGATCGACGCGTCGATCAATTGATCAGTCGGACATAAGCCGGTTTCTCGTGCTGCAGATGTCTCAGGAAAGCTGCCGTAGTGTCATCGAATTGTTCGATCACGCGGGCATGTTGGAGCGCAGTAAAGTACTGAGCGGGTCCACGCTGGTGATGAGTAATGGTGTTGTTGAAGGAATCATCGAGGATTATCTCGAAAATCTGGGCGGAAAATTAGAGGGACTTTATCGCTAATGACACATTTGCTGACAAATAGGGTTATCTGGTTATCCGTGGTCGCTTTTTCGGCCTTGGCTCCACACAGCCACGCGCATCCGTTCAGCATCTGTGAATTAACCGAGCCGCAAGTGGACGTCTTGCTTGAGGAAGCTGCCGAAACATCGACACGTGTCAGAGTCGGAGATCCGGATGCGGTGAAGAACTTGGCACAAGAGGTTTGCAGCGCCCGTCTTCAGGATGAAAAGGAATTGAGTTCTTTATTCATCAAAATTGAAGGCATGTCCCAGCGTGAAGAAATGCCGGGCAAGAAGGTTCTTTCCACCAGCCCTTTGGCAATGCTGCTCTTAATTGAAATTCTCGCTGGAAATAAAAACAACGGAGCGAGGCAGTCTACCGACGACATAAAGTAGTAAAAATTCAAATGAAAAATGTAATCTTTTTCTGCCATATATTAGTGTCTGATTCAGAAATTCCGTCCTATTTTGGAAGAAACGGGGTGTCGATGTAAGAGGGTGGTGAAAATGATGTCGAAATTGCTCATTCGTTTTGTTGTGTCTTTCTTGGCTGCCGCAGGTTGCCTGTCATTCAGTGCGGCTCATGCGCAATCAAAGCAACATTTAGCGGTGCTAATTGGCAATCAGTACTACCCTGACCTGAATCATGACGTCGACGTTTCACCCCATAACGTGAATGCTTTTGAGCGCTACTTGATACGGGCAGAAAACCTCAGGTCTGACTCGATCGTTAAGTTGGCAAACCTCGACAAAATCCCGCTCGGTCGTGTGTTTAGGCCAGAAACTGGCGAGATCGCCAAGCTATTGCTTGCCAATCCAGAAGCAACTCGGCTGACCGTCTACTATTCAGGCCACGGCACGCAGGACCCTTCGCTGATGAGTGAGGACCAGGGTATTTTGCTGGGCACTGATGCTGAGGTCGGATTTGAAGCGGATTACGGCGTTCGAACGGCGGTCATCGTTGATAACCTCGCATCCTTGGCGACGGACACAGGCGTGGAGATCACGCTGATTCTTGAGGCTTGTTTCAACGGTCAAACAGGCGCCGGTGAGCCGCTCAACGATGAAACCAGCGGAAGCCTCTCTGATGAACTTGGCCGAAAGCCTGCCGCCGGCGTGACAGTGGTTTCTGCCAGTTCCAAAACGCAGCCGGCATATTGGCAGTCGCCCGAAGATTATCTCAATCCGCTCAGCCGCTTTACCGACGCTTTTCTTGACGCTCTCTACGGTTATGGCGGTGGACTGGATGACGGGAGGCTGACCATGTTTGAGGCTTTGGAAATGGCCAACGGGATCATGCGCCAATCGGACAGTGAGCAGGTTGCGACGGTTGCTGGGTTTGATGCGGACTCCTTTGTTTTGCGGGAAGGAGATTTCATTGGTCGAGAAGCAACGCGGCGCTTGTGCAATAGCGAAGTGGCCGATCTCCAGTCCGTCGTTGATTTATGTTCCGTCGGTGAGATCCAGTCGACGTTAAACGCGAGGCAATGCCGATATCCTGATGAAACGGTGGGATACTCAAGCGCCTTACAATCCGCTGAGCAGCACCTGATCTCACTCGTGGACAACAAGGACACCGCTAGCTTTTTGGACCAGCGCTGGCAGCGCAGCAACCAGTCCGCGAGGGACGCTCGGAGCTACATAGGCCAGTGCAAGACCACGGTCGTCTCCGATTGTTCGCAAATGTGTAAAGGTGCTGACGCGCTCGTTCGGGAACAGAAAGACGATCAAAGCCGGTGGGTGCTTATTTCGGGGAAGAAAACCCGGAGCGCGATCAAGAGCTACCTCTCCGAGTGCGAAAGACGGGTATTTTGTAAGGGCAAAGAAGAGGCTCTAGCGTTCCTCGACAATTACGAACGCGAAGAGGCTTTGGCCGAAGATCTTTATGCCGAATATGACAACGACCCTGACGTCTTTAGCCGGTTGGATGGGCTTGAAATTCTGGTCGCGACTTTGCCAGATACTGAGACCGCAGCGATAGCCAGAAAGGATATCGAAACTATCCGCGGCGATATTTCTGAGGATCAAAGCGCTTGGCGTAAAATAAATCGGGACAGCGAGAGTTCTCTGAAGAGTTACGTCAGCGGGTGTCGGCGGCGGCTGATTTGCGAAAATGAGGCTGAGGCCAATGACCTGTTGAGCAATGTGCGGATCATGAACGAGCTGGCTGACGCTGCCTTTACTGAGGCTAAAGCAATTCCCGATCTGGCGCGGAAGAAGAGTGCCTTGGGCAGTCTGATTGCGAGTTATCCGAACAGCAAAATCGTTACGCGGGCAAGATCGTATCTGAAGGACCTCAACAAGAATGCGAAAATCTGCGTCGTTAGGTTTACCGATCGAGGCTCTGTTTCGCGGCGGGACTACCGCACCAGCTCCTTCTCCGACCTGCACGTGGGCAAAGCCGCCAACAGCAGCGCATCCTACCACGTGGTTCTGAACACCGGCACTCGTGAGCTTACGGTACCGGTCTCTTACAACGTCAATGGTCGGACTGAAAACAAGAGTGGATCCATGCCCGGGGGGCAAATGTTGGCGGCCTTTGTTCAAACGCGGGTCCGATCGCTGAACATCGCGCCACAGTTTTTGGCAGATATGGAGACCTGCGCCGACTTCTTCAGAAGCAAGGGCGCCACACCCCCGAATATTCGGACTGACTTCATTCAAGTCACGAGAGTTACCCCGAAAAAAGATGAACAGCCGACCCAAACCGCCGCGCTGAATCTTGATCCACCATCAAGTACCACCACCGCAGCGGCAAGCAGACCGTCGGCGGCTGAATTCATTGTTACCGATAGTAAAAAGGGCTTGGAGATTGGTGTAGGCCCCATCAGCATCCTTCAGAATACCGTGGGCTCGGCGAGCCGTTTCACGGGCAAGCTCGTTGCAGATGTCCTCCTCGTCGACGCTTACGAGAACGGTGTGCAACTGTTCGATACGCCACGGTCGGTGCAGATTGTCGTGGAAGATGGCATGGTCACGCTGATCCCCAACAATATCGATTACAATTTACCATCCAAACTAGCGAACATGCGCCTGCACATGTCCGATCGAACCACCACCGCCTTGGTGTTCCGACGGCTCAGAAACGAGCCTAAGGTCGCGCAGGAGCTTGCTTCGCTCTGTAAGGCCATGTCCAGCCGAGGCCTTGGTGAACAGCTGATGAGTCGCTTTGGGATCTCCGCGGTCGCCGGAAACAATATTTGGAATGTAGCTCAGAAATGCGTTTGGGTTGCGCCGCAGTAAGTGGGGTGCCGATCCCGATGGCGCCTTGGACGGTCATCACGGATCGGCAAGTGGGCAGAACACGATTCCTATGTCTGTGACCAACAGGAAAAGCACCGGTCTGCTGCGTCGTCGATTGTCAAAAGGTTGTCTCCTATGCCTCGCTTAATGCTGTTCTTTATTGCGGTGTCGCTCTGGCTGCCGGTTCCCGCGCATAGCCTGAAGATCGCGCTGTCTGTTGGGATTGATGATTATGGCGGATATGGTGATTTGGACAGAGCCGTCGCCGATGCCTCCGCAGTCGCCGATACTTTGGATGGCTTGGGCTACAGCAGTTCATTCCTGCCTGATGTGACGCTGTATGCATTCCTAGACTACCTCGATACCGTTACAAACAACCTTTCAGCAGACGATACTGTTGTTCTGTTCTTCTCTGGTCACGGGGTGAATGTACAAGGGGCCAACGCCATCATCTTTGCTGACCACGAGCAGGTCTTGGTCGAAGACGTTCTCAGAATCATTCGCGCCGGAGGCGTGCGAACAGCGGTCCTTATTCTTGATGCGTGTCGCAATTATCCAGAGCAAGTGGCCGTTACGAGGTCGCTTAACGCGGATAAACCAACATCCTTTTCGAGCACACTTTCGGGGAACCGGGGCTCGTTCATCCTCTACTCCGCTGGCGCTGGCCAATATGCTTTCGACAGCGGCGGGTATGGTGATGAAGACCCCAACTCATTCTTCACGCGAGAACTGCTGAAGCTCATGCCTGAACCCGACATGTCGATTCGAGATCTTTCAATCGAGCTTCGCCAAAACGTCGAAGCGCTGGCCGCGGATTTTGGCCTCAGGCAGACCCCGGCCTATTATGACGAGCTGGTGGGCGACTTTTCGTTTGCCGTCGCAGGCGCTGTGACCTCGGACAATCAGCTGGATCAGGACGCGACCAAGCCGCAGCAAAGCGAGCAGGAAAGCAGCGACTGTGCCGAAAAGTCGGTGTCCTTCGCCTCAATCGTTACGTCCACAGCCGATACCGCGTCCTGCAAGTGAGATTGGGCCCTGCCTGCCGATCGGAAATTGCCCTAGGTGGCGTCCCGTCTGGGGCCACGCTTGCGTGCGCCGCGAGCGGGTCGACGGCTTGATGACGGCTTGCCAGCGGCTGTTTTGCCAGCCGGTGTTTTTTCAATCGGTGATTCGCCAGCGGGTGTTTTACCCGGACCTTTCCTGCGTGAGGCATTCTTGCCCGAACTTGGCTTTCCCGAACTTGGCTTTCCCGAACTTGGCTTGCCCGAACCAGATTTGCCCGAACCATTCTTGCGCTGGGCTTCAGTCCTGCCCGCAGCGGCGCTCTTTGTGGCCGCTTTGGCTGCTAACTTGGCTTGCTTGGATGTCTCGTCACTCCAAGGCTCACCGCCAACGACTGTAATGCGAATTGCCAGCGCCTTTTCAATCGCGCTGAGTTCGGACATCTCTTCGGCTGAGCAAAATGCAATCGCGTTGCCTTTGCGCCCAGCGCGCGCCGTGCGACCAATTCGATGCACGTAGTTCTCCGGCACATTGGGCAGATCATAGTTAAAGACTTGCTCAATGCCCGGAATATCAATGCCCCGCGCCGCAACATCAGTGGCCACAAGGATTCTCGTCGATCCATCGCGAAAGTTCGAAATGGCCCGATCGCGCTGGCTCTGGCTCTTGTTGCCGTGGATTGATGCTGCGTTAAAGCCGGCACCCTCCAACTGGCGCATCAGCCGCTCTGCACCGTGCTTTGTCCGAGCAAAGACCAACGACCGGTCTGTTTCATTCTTGCGTAACAGACGGATCAGAAGGTTCTTTTTCTCTTCCTTGCTGACGAAATGAACCGCGTGGGTCACTTTGTCAGCGATCTTTCCCGCCTGTGAGACTTCAACTCGAACGGGGTCGGTCAGATATTCGCTGGCTAGTGCAGCAATCGTTTTCGGCATGGTGGCCGAGAACATCATGGTTTGCCGGTCCTTGCCCAGAGCCCCGGCGATGCGCCGCAGAGCGTGGGCAAAGCCGATATCGAGCATCTGGTCAGCTTCGTCGAGGACCAAAAATTTGGTCTTGGCCAGGCTCACCGCTTTTCGATCCAGCAGATCGATCAACCGGCCCGGTGTCGCGACAAGTACGTCAGTTCCCCGCGAGAGTTGTTGCTCTTGCACGTTGATCGACTTGCCACCCACCACAAGCCTGACCCGGAGGTCCGCTGTAATGCCCGTGAGCGTCTCGACGATTTGGTTGGCAAGTTCACGCGTTGGGCTGAGGATCAATCCACGGACACCACGAGCCTCAGCCCGTTCGTTCTGCTTAGACAGCGCGACAATCAGCGGAATGCTAAAGGCGGCCGTCTTACCCGTCCCCGTCTGGGCAATCCCCAGCACGTCGCGTTTTTGCATCGCGTGTGGGATTGCTTTTTCTTGAATAGGGGTTGGTTGCGTTAGCCCGAGACCCTCAAGCCTAGAAACCAGTGCTGTGCTTAACCCAAGCTCATTGAACTTCATGGTTTTCCTAAAACGGACCTGCGGCAGGAAGGTCGCCGCGTGTATATGGTCTTCAAATTCATCAAGGCGTGAATGACAGGCTCAAATGCGGCAATGCCTAAAGCGGGAGGGACTTCACAGAACAGGGCAGCAACACGCCTGACCCTCAAGATACATGGAGTGAGCGACTTGATCATCGGGTCTTTTTACGGGCCAGCATAGGCGTAAATCGGAGGACAGCTCGACCGGTGCAGGCGACCGGCCCGATTAGGCACGCATAAGCCTCGCTAGGGGGTGGCATCTGAGCTTTAAGTCGGTAGATTATATCCTGGTCGATTCGGGCCAAAGTACGCAAACCCAAAGAGGACGGAGGAACCGGATGGCGAACAGGAACGTCAATTGTATGACCAGCAGCGCGATGGTCAGGGAACTGTACTGGGGCTGCGGCGGTGGTGTTATGGAATGCTTCACGGGCGCCGTGACCGCGACCGTACCGCACCGTCAACTTCATCCATCCTGCCAAAATGAGTCCGGCCGCGGCCTTCATGACGTGAAAATGAAGCCCTGCGGGAAAGCTGTTTCCAACCGGTAGAGCCTATCAGGCACCCTACGCCGTGCGCTGCATCTCAGATTTTTTTGGAGAAATGGTGCCGAAGCCCACAGATGGTGCCCCTCAAGAGACCCAACGCTAACCCGAAATCTAGCGCTTTCAATAACTTAACGACCCCTCAAGCGCCCATCAAGTACCCCCTCGCGGTCTACCCTTTGGTCTACCCTTCATCGTTTAGGTGATCTTGGCGGGGGACCGGGGGAGAAACAGATGGTGCCTCTTGGTATAGGGCGCTCAGAAATGTGAGGTGTTGAGGAAAGTGGCGCTAGGAGGGGTCTAGGTGGCGTCTGGAGGCCCGTGTGGGGGTCTTGGAGCGGCTGGGTGAATTCTTTCTTTAACCGGGTCCTTGTGCACTATCGAACCTACGTTGTAGTGTCTAACCCGATATTGAACCTGTTTAAAAATCCTCAGACAAAATAAAAAATACGACAAATTTGAGTAGACACAAAATTAGAGAGATCAGACGTGAAAAAGTTCCTGATTGTAGGCTCAAGTCTCGCCCCTGTGTTTTGTGCGGCAACTGCTGGCGCCGTAGACATTACTTTGGGCGGCTCGATTGACATGGGCATCGAGTTTGGGCTCGGCAAGAACAACAGCGATCTGTCGGTACAAGGCGGCTATAATGAAGTAACACTGTCAATCAGTGCGGCTCACACTACTGATGATGGCTTGGCTTTCGGCGGTGCCTTTGAGTTGTCGACCTCTGCTGAAATTGAGTTTAATCCTTACGCCGATGCAGCTGGTGATAAGTACCTGGCGAAGCTCACGGTGGACGGTCGCACGAACATCAATGCGGATCTGTGGAATGTATCTGGTGGGGTCAGAGTGCCGTCCAACGATGTTGTGTCTGTGAAGATTAACTCTTCCTGGCTAGGTATCGATAAGGGTCAAACTGAATACACGCTCCCGCTCGGCGCTTTCGGTTCTCACAACATTTGTAAGATTGCTGGCCGAGGCACAGTTAACAGCTCCACAGCCGATGTCGGGTTCGTAAGTGACGTCGGGATGTATGATGGCACAGGCAAAGCCTGGACACAGACGAAAGTTGGATTTGGCGTTGAAGCTTTCTCTAATGAAGTCACAGTGAGGCACAAATCTGGTTATCTCCCGGCCGTTGCGCTTGTAACGCCATTCTTGGTCTATTCGGCAGTAGTGACCGCAACTGTAAACGACCGGGTGGTCACGCAACCCACTGAAAAATCTCACCTGGCCAGCGCAAAAACTTGGTCGTTCGGTATGGATTATGGAGACGTTGTGGTGAAGAACTCCGCGTTTTCAGAACAGGTGACCGCGGTTGCACGCTACGATGACTATGGAACAACAGTGGCTGTCGCCAAGGTTGCTATGCCTGGGCTTAGGTTGGAATTACCCGGGGGTGAGGTCGTTGAAGACGCAGCTGTGCGCCTAGGTCCTTTCATGGAAGTAAAGATGGCTTCTTCGGAAACCAAAATGGTTGTCGGCGCTGCTTGCCTGAGCGGTGTAGATTCCACCGATACGAAGTTCTACATGGACAACGCCTCCAGGGTTATGACCGTCTCTGATGCGTCCATCTTCATTGAAGGCGGCTTCGGTAAGTTGACCCTGCAGACCGGCGACTATGCCGGCGGCGTAGGCGCTATCGCTGGCGCTGGTGATCGGGCTGATATCGATGCTGACGGTCTGGTTGTTATCGCACAAGGCACGGGCCTGATGGGTGCTAATCCATACCTGGCTGTGGACCTTGCAGCTGGCGACACCTTTGGCGCATTCGAAGTCATCACCGGTGGCACCTTGGACCTTGGTGGTCTGGCACTGGGCTTCGACATGGCTCTGGACAACGACGCAACTGACCCGCTGGACGTCTTTGGCATATCCGCTTGGGATTTGGGCGCAAGCTACGCAATGGGCGACCTGAGCCTGGCGTTCGCTACGGACTCTTCCTCTGATTGGGGTCTGTCTGCGTCCATGGCGATTGCTGGCTTCGGCGTAAGCACCACCTTCGGTTCCAAGAGCGGCGATGACCACACCAAGTCTGGCATCACCTACTCCGTATCCGCTTCCACGGCTCTTAATGGCTTCGGTCTGGCGATTGGCTTCGATCAGGACCTGCAGCCAACCATCGGTGTCGATTACGACCTCGGCGGCCTGAAGCTGTATGCGGGTTACGATGCAGGTGACGAAGGCGGCAAAGTAGGCGCTACCCTGTCCTTCTAAACAGGATGCTAGTGGTCAGAGCGCCACACATTTCGGAGTGGGTTTCTCTTAAAAGGACGAGGCTCACTCCCCCTTCCCCGGGGTGGCACCAGAGGGGGGATTGACACGGAGCTGCATCGGGTGCGTTGGGAGAGACCGGTCGGGGTCTTAATGACATCGTATAAGGCGAAATCGCCTGACTATATGGAGAGCCAAGGCCCTATGGCGGCGTTATCGGTACCCTATAAGAAAGACCTTATCGAGATGTTCTGCTGATGGTGAAGATGCAGCAGCGACAGCTGTATTAATAAAAGCTCAAGCACGATCCCGAAACAACCACTGCGCTTAACTGAAGCCTTACATGGAAAAGGTCCTCGTAAGGTTTCCAACGGTTGGCTTCGTCAACCTCCTTCACCACTCACTTGCATGACTGTGGGGTTCTTTATTGTTTGGTTGGTTGCCTGATTGTTTTTGTGATGAGGACCGTCGCTGGGTTCCCCTTGAAATAGCCACTAGGGATATCTTCTGGATACACCCATAGGACAATCATAAGGGTCAGGATGTAGGGGATGATCACTACATCATCATTACTTCGGGTGTCTCCTAGAGAGAAACCTTAAGGCTACCCTCACACCATACTAGTAACGAAATGACATACCTAAGGATGTGCCATGAGTAATAGTGGAGAGGACCATTGGATCTGGGATGGGATGGTCCTTGATCATAGCCAACAAAGCCACTTCTTCGAGGGTCTGCTCAAGGTCTCTCTTAGCATCAACAATGGGCAGCATCCCACTGTCCAAAAACGGGCTGATCGACCTCCCAGGCGCTTTCAGGAGCTCCATAAGGCGGTCTGTACGGTCATCGCCAGTCTTGTCTACTTCACTAAGGGCGAAGCGGGATCCGTCGTTTGGAGACCTTTGGGTGCAGAGAATTACACCGGTGGGGAAGTGAGCCGCAAGCAGTTCACCCGCGTCGTATCTTACCTGCTGGATAATGGTTAACTTGAGGTAAGCAGCCGTGGGCATGACTATGGTCAGCGCCAGAGCTTGCAGGCATTCTTCCCTGATGCAAGTTCTTCGGCGATCAAGGATGGCGTGAGGGGGCACGGTAAGGCTACTCGCTGGATTACGACGGAAGCTTGGAGCGCTCTATGCAGCGAGGTTTGGGGACTGAGGGTCGATAGTATTCTGTCTCACTTCGTCTCGCCACCTACCCATCCAAAGCCCAGGGAATCGCGCAAAGGCCGCGCTGAAGTGTTCGAAGTGCGGAAGCAAGAAGCTGGCGGTGACGCTGCACGGTGTTGGCATGAGCGCGCCAGAGGCTTGAGTAACTCGTCTTTGATTAGTCTATAGCCTTATTCGCTGCGTGCCGTTTACGATGTAACATCATGTGCGCAGGAGGTTCCAAATGGAAATGGCATTGATTAGCGACATAGCGGACACAATCGCCGCTTTGGGTATCATACTTACACTCGGCTTCCTCGCCTTC
>PAFB01000020.1 GCA_002700865.1 Rhodospirillaceae bacterium | reverse complement strand
TTCAAACGCGCCTTGTACCAGCTGATCGTTGATCGTTTTCTCCCGACCCGAGATCAATTACGCCGCAGTACCTCCTGATCACCGCAATAAAGGGCCCGCGCCATGCTCGCCACCGCTCAAGACGTGCTTTCATTCTGGTTTGACGAATTGACCAAGGAGCAGTGGTTCAACACCTTTGCTGAGGTCGATGACGCCATTGTTGAGCGCTTTACAGACACGCACAGTGCCGCCTGTGCCGGTGAGCTGTTCGAGTGGCGGGAAACGCCGGACGGGCGCTTGGCGGAAATTATCGTTCTTGACCAGCTTTCCCGGAACATGTTCCGCCAAGACCCGCGCAGCTTTGCTTACGACACGCTGGCGCTGGTTCTGGCGCAGGAGGCGATTGCCGTGGGGGATGATCAGGCCATCGCGCAAGATCGACGGGCCTTTCTGTACATGCCGTTTATGCACTCGGAAAGCCTTGCCATGCATGAGATCGGCGAGAAGCTCTTTGATGGTCCGGGCATGGAGAGAAATCTGGAATCGCTGCGCAATTACACGAAGGTCCTGAAACGCTTTGGCCGCTACCCCCACCGCAACGCGGTTCTGGGCCGTACTTCGACAGCAGCTGAGGTTGAGTCCCTGAAAGACGGAAGGGGTTTTTGAGTATGGCGATTATCAGCTTTTCCGACATCTACGACCGCGCCGCCGCGCGCAAAGGCGGTGCTGACGCGCTCGAAGCCTTGCTCTCAGAGTCCACAATCCTGGAACCCGACGCCCTTATCGCTATTCCTGACGACCGCTGGTTATCCCGCGCGGCCCGCATGATCTTTTCTGCGGGCTTCAACTGGAAGGTCGTCGATAAAAAGTGGCCCGCGCACGAAGTCGCCTTTGACAATTTTGTCCCCGCGGCAGTGGCACACTTTCCCGACGAACGCCTGCACGACCTGGCCAGCGACGCCTCCATCATTCGTCACGGCGGTAAGATCAAGTCCATGCAGGATAACGCCCAGTGGTTCCTGCGTGTCGCCGAGGAATACGGGTCCTTTGGCGAAATGGTCGCCGGGTGGCCGGTGACGGATTACTTTTCGCTGCTGGAAAAAATGAAGAAAGAAGGAACCAGACTGGGCGGGACCACAGGACAGTATTTCCTGCGCTTTATGGGAGTACCGAGCTTTATCGCCAGCGCGAGCGTCGAAGCGGCCTTACGCCAAAATGGGATCATCGATAAAGCCCTTTCCACCAAAGCTGCCCAGCGGGATACCCAAGCCGCCTGCAATCAATGGATGAACGAAAGTGGCCGCTCGCTGACGATTGTTTCGCGAGTGCTGGCCTTAAGTACAGACACCTGATAATCCCCTGCTATGAACCTTCTTAGTCTTCCCCCGGTCCTCGCGGGTCTTGTCCTTGGGCTTGGCCTGATCGTCGCCATCGGCGCGCAAAACGTATTTGTCATCCGCCAAGGATTGCGCGGGGTGCAGGTGTTTCCGACTGCCATGACCGCCGCGGTGTGTGACGCGACGCTGATCTTTTTGGGCATCGGCGGGCTGTTTCTGGTGATCGAACAATCCCCGCTGATTGCCTTTATTGCTAAGTGGATGGCCGTGGCGTTCCTCACTTGGTATGGGCTGGTCAGCCTGCGCCGGGTGTTTCAGACGCCTGAAGAAAGCTGGCTGACCAGTGGCGACCTGTTGGCTGCATCGGCCCTGCGAGCGGTGACAACCACCCTCGGCTTTTCGCTGCTCAACCCGCACGTTTACTTCGATACCGTCGTGAAACTCGGCTCCACCGGGGCGCAGTTTGGTCCAGATCGATGGTGGTTTGCGATCGGCGCAACAATTGCCTCGTTTCTCTGGTTTTTCACGATCGGCTATGGAGCAAAGCAAATGGCGCCGGTTCTCTCCACCGTCAGGGGCGCGCGTATTCTCGACAGCCTGGTCGCCGCGATCATGTTTATCTTTGCCGTTCTGATGGCCCTGTCACCGGCGGAAGCCAGTGCGCAGGCTGTCGTCAACACCGTCAAACTGGGACCGTGCGACGACCTTACGGGGGTCTGTCTGGCCAATCCGACCAAGCGCTACCAGCACGGCGTTTTTGGCCAGACGTTCGAGTATGGAACGCTCATGACCATCGACGAACGCGGTTCGGCGCTACAGATTTATAACCTCCCCTACCAACAGGTTTACGAGGATCGCCGGGTTCGCATCACCGATCTGGACGACGACGGCAAGCCGGAAGTCATCGTGATCGTCACAGATCTCGATGCCGGAGCGTCGCTGGCGCTCTACGCTTTCGATCCCGGCACCGAAGACACGTCAGCATCGGTTTTCCCCATGGCACAATCAGCCTTCATCGGCGTCGGCAACCGCTGGCTAAACCCGCTCGATGGTGCCGTTGATCTGGACGGCGATGGCAGTCGGGAAATCGCCGTGATTGAAACCCCGCACATCCGGCCTACGCTGCGCATCCACCAATGGAACGGCAGCAAACTCGACGAAATCGCGCGTGTTACACTGTCCGGGTACAGCAATCACCAGATGGGTTCGATGGACCTTGCCGGTGCGATTTTCTGTGAGACCGGGACGGTTGGGCAAGCGGCTATCCAGATTCCAGCGATTCAGGGAGAGGGTCAGGCCGGGGTGTTTCTGTTCGACTTGAAGACCGCGGAACTGCGCCTCACCGATCGCACACCTTCAAAGCGAATCAATGCCGCATTCTTTGATCAGAACGTGGCATGCAAAGAGTTACGCGACCAATTTGCGTCTTAGTTGCCACATTCTCTGCTAGACTGTTGCCAGCCCTTACCATGCGGAAATCTAGCTTTATTTCCTGCGTTCCTCAGTTCTGACAGCCTGCCTCACTGAATACTAAGACACAGGCAAACATATCATCTGAAACGCCTGAATTTTTGATTAAATTCCTCATTATTCACATGTCTCAAAAATGCGTCGCATGACGGGAAATCCTCTCCAGTATTGGCTGAGAGTTGCCGTTTCCTTGGTCATCTGTGACCGCCCTCGATATAACGAAGCGTCTAAAATTAAAGCGAAAAAATGTACTTCGCAGCATGGGAACGCGTGGTCGGGCCTGTGTCAAAACACTGAAGGCAACCCAATTAAGGTCTTTTCCGTGATTGCTCGATTGTTCGGCGCCGCAGCGGCGTTCTCCGTAAGCGTTCTTGCCCTTCCCGCCAATGCGCAGGAACGCTCAGACACTACCACAATGATCGTGGTCGATATGTCTGGCTCCATGCTCAAGTTGCTGGGCAGCGAGCGACGATACGAGGTCGCACAATCCATGCTGGTTGATGTGCTCCCGGACGTGGCGGCGCAGTCTGAAACCGGCTTGGTGGCCTTTGGTCAACGCAGCGGAAACGACTGCTCCGATATTGAGCTGTTTGCTGAACCGGGCGCGTCACTGGACGATTTGCGCGGCTACGTCGGGTCGCTGTCCCCTGTGAACCGGGCCAAAACGCCCCTGCGCGACGCCGTTGCCCTCGCCGCCAACAAGATCCCCAACCAATCACAAGGCGCGATCGTTGTTGTTTCTGATGGCGAGGATAATTGCGGTGTTAATGTCTGTGATTTAGTGCCAACGTTGCAGAACGGGGACATTCCAGTCTTCCTACTGGGTATTGCGCTGGATGAAGAATCAGTGGCGCAAGTCGAGTGTCTGACATCTGAAACCGGTGGCTTCCTGATTCAGATGGAAAGTGCTGCGGAGTTGCCGCGCTACACGGACTTCCTGTTCCGTCTCTCTCGCCTGCGCACGGCAAACGCCAGCCTTGAAGACCAGCTTGCCCAGTTGCGCGCCCTGCTGGCTGAACAGGAAATGGTGCAATCGGACCTCGAAAACCAAATCCTGATCCTGACGCAGCGCTTGGCTGACGCCGACCGTACGGAAGAACTGAACGCTCTTCAGGCCGAAATCGCGCGCTTGCATGCTGCGAATTCTGACAAGCAGCAGCGGATTAGCGGTTTGGAGTCCTCGATCCTGTTGCTGGAGCAGGACAAGACCACGCTGGCCGCAGACAACGCCGCCAAGCAAGACGAAATCGCTCGTCTCAAGAGCCTCATCGCGCAACTCGAAGACCGGCTGAACGCCGCGCTGGCCAACCAGCGTGACGGCGACGAAATCGCTGCTCTGAAAGCAGAAATTGCGCGCTTATCGGCCCTGGTCGACGACCTGCAAGCCGAATTGGCCGCCGCCAATTCCACCAATGTCCAGCTGAATCGAATGATCGATGAGCTGAGCGCGAAAAACAAAGGGCTGTCAGCGGAGAACGCCGAATTGCTTATGAGCGTCGAGAGCCTGACCCGCGCCGTTAATGGGCTGAACAGCGACAACGATGCGCTGAGAACGGAAATTGCCCGGCTTGATGCGCTGTTGGCCGACAGCAATGACCAGCTGATTGTTATTCAGGGCCAGTTGGACTCAGCCGTCGACAAGGACGCAGAAATCTCTCGCCTCTTGGTTTTGATCAAAGAACTGGAGCAGAGCGAAAGCGCACTGCAGGCGGATTTGGACCGCGTGATGGCGGAATCAGCCAAAAAAGACCAAATTATCGCCAACCGCGATAAGACCATCGCGCAACTGCGCCGCACCATTGAGAGCCTGAACGGCCTTCTGGCCCGCAAAAATGCGGTCATTGCCAGCCTCAACGAACAAATCGCCAGCCTGCGCAGCAGCGTCGATGGGCTCAGCGGCAAGGAAGCGGAAATCAAACGCCTGAATGCCATTATCGTCGCGCTGCGCGATGACATGGATGGTCGGGACATCACCATCATCGACCTGCAAGGTCACTTGAAAGACGCTCAGGCTTCCATCTTCGAACTGTCTGACAGCTCCGGCGCGCACGAAGTCCAAATCTCGACCCTGACCAGCAATGTCGAAGCCATGCAACAGCGCGCAGATGAGCTGTCGCTGATTATCGAAGACCGCGACGAGACCATCATCGTTCTGATGAACCAACTCGCCGACGCTCAACGTCTGGCTGCGGAGGCAGAAAACCAGGTGACAGCGTTCAAGGGTTTTGCCGAAGACATGGCGGAGCATCAGGACGGTCTGGAACAACAAATCATCGTGCTCGAAGGCCAGAAGTCAGAATGGCTCACCGAACGCCGCACGCTCACCATCGAACGCGATGAAGCGCTGGCAGCACGGGGGGACTCTGACGTTGAGATCAACACGCTGACCATCCAGATGTCGGATATTGCTGACGAGCGTGACGCGCTGGACGCGCTGGTCATTGACCTGCGCGACCGGCTGAACGCCGCTTACGGTGAAATCGAGATGCTGGAGACCGACAACGCGGATTTACGGAACCGGATCCTGATCCTCGAAACCGAGTTGGAAGAGCGCACGCGCATCATCGATGAGCTGATGGTTCAACTCGCCACCGTTAATGATGAGCGCAACTCCCTGCTCATCGCCAACTCCACCCTGACGGACGTCAACGAAAACCTGCGAACCGTGCTGCACAGCCGCGATGAAGAAATCGAGCTGCTGTCACTGGACCTGCGGGCGCTGCGGACCACTCTGGACGAAGCGCGGATGGCTTTGGGCGACGAGCGCATCCGGACGCGCCGCCTGCACCTGCAGCTCGAAGAAGCACGCGCGTCGTTCCTCGGCCTGCTTTCCGTCTGTCACACGGACGAAGAATTGGACGTTTTGGCTGAAGCCAAGTTTGAAGACCTCGGCCAGGCGGCTCAGGCCTGTATCGGCGACCACAGACAGCTGATCAGTGAACGCGATACGCTGATTGTGGACCTGCAAGCCATGACGGAAAGCCGCGATGGCCTGCAAACCACGCTCAACGAGCAGCAGCCGACCTACGCGGCACTGCGAGAACGGGTGAAGCAGCTCGAATCCGAACAGCAGTCCCTAATCGCCATTATTGCGACAGCATCGGGCAATGATGATGTTGATATCACCATTATCGAGCGCGACCTGTCGCTGGTGATCGAAGAGCGGGACCGTCTGCGGCAGGAGTTGACGGCACAGGACCCCGCTTACGACATGGTCGTCTCTCGCCTGTCCGCCGTAACCGCGGAAAACCGCCGCTTGGTTACGCTACTGGACGAACAGGACCCGAGCTATGCCGTTGTTGTGGGTCAACTTGAACTGGTCACGCGCGAACGCGATCATCTGATCAGTATTCTGGACAGTCAGGACCCTTCCTACATTGTCCTGAAGTCGCAAGTCAGCAGCCTCACCGACGAACGCGACCGCCTGCTCGCCCTGATCAGCGTGCAAGACCCGAACTACGAGTCCATCGCCAGCCGTCTGGAGGCCGTAACCATCGAACGTGACCGCCTCGCGGCGGCTCTGGCCGAGCAAACGCCCTCTTACGCGGTTATCAGAGCGCAACTCGAAGAAGCCCTGATTCAGCTGGAAGGCTGTCAGACCGCTCGGCGCAATATGTCTGAAGAGCTACAGCGGCTACAGCGGGTGGTTCGTGAAAACAACGCTTTCATCGAAAATCAGCGGACCCAGTTGGACGATCAGGAAGCCTATATCGCACGTCTGATCACGGGCGCTTCCAGCGCGGCTGAGTTGGAGGCAATCTGCGCCGCCCGCTAACCGCCAAAAAACCAACCCGCAAAACGCAGGTTGAGCCCTTTAAGGCTGAGCCTGCCGTTAGGGCTGGATATATCCGAAAGAGGGGCGGCACCAGCCGGGTCGCTGCCCCTTTATTTTGCGCATTACCCCTTTGCCCGGCCATCCGCGACGCCATAACGTCTAAAAAATTGCGGTCGTTGCCCCCATATGGAATCGAGATCTTCTTAAGGAGCACCTACCATGGCCCTCACCCTCGACACTCTCAAGCGTGCTTACGACGCCATCGTTGACCGCGGCTGGCACCATGTCAGCCTGACGGACATCGTCAAGGCGACTGACATGAGTCTGGCCGACCTGCGCAACCACATCAGCAGCAAGTACGACCTGATCAAGGCCTTGAACCACCAGATTGATGCGGCCGTGTTGGACGAGGTGACAGGCGGGGACATGGACGACTCTGCACGCGACCGCCTGTTCGAAGTGATGATGGCACGGTTTGATGCTCTGGAGCCCTTCAAGGATGCCCTTGGCGTTATGGCCATGGCCGCACGCACTGACTTGCATCTGGCCGCCCAGACGCGGCGAAGTATAGAAAAATCCATGGGGTGGATGCTGGAAGCTGCGGGGCTGAGCGCTGGCGGATGGAAGGGTGCTTTTCGCCGGAATGGTCTGGCGCTGGTTTACGTCCGGACATCGCTGGTTTGGCTCAAAGACGGCAGCGAAGACCTGTCCGCCACCATGAAGTCGATGGACAGCGCGCTGGGCGACGCTGAACGATGGGCAAATTCGGTCGAAAACGCCTCCTTTGGCGCCGGATTTGACCAAATGCGGGAGCGGGTTAAGGGCTTGGCTGATCGTGCGCGCGCCGCGGAGCCCAGTAGCAGCGGCGGCGGCGGAGGACAGCGTTTTCGGTCCGACGACGACAGCGCTGGCGCTGAGGAAGCCTGAACCGGCTGAACTGCTTTGTGCTACGGCCCGCTCAAATCAGGCGGTTGCCGAAATGCCGCGCTTCATGGTCCAGCAACCATCGCTTGCGCCACAACCCTCCGCCGTAACCCGTCAATGACCCATCAGCGCCAATGATGCGATGACAGGGTACAATCACCGCCAGCCGGTTGGCACCGTTCGCCTGCGCGACGGCGCGAACGGCTTTGGGGTTGTTCAAATCGCGCGACAGAGCGCCATAGCTGCGGGTTTCACCTGCCGGCACAGCAAGAAGACCCTGCCACACCGCCTGCACAAAGGGCGTGCCGTGAAACGCTAGCGGCGTGTCAAACGCAGCGGTCTCCCCCCGAAAGTACGCGTCCAGCTCCGTCCTTATCTGCCGCGTAAGGGCATTCTCGGCGATGGCAAAACGCTGACCTGTAGCTTTGGCGACCGCTTCCATCTGCGCCCCAAACAGGCGGCGGTCGAGGAATTCAAGAACGTGAAGCGCTTTGTCATCCGCCACCGCGACCATAGCCTCCAAAGGCGTATCGATCCGGGCCACACACAAACCGGCCCCGGCGTCCTGCCCCTGTTCCTCCATGAAACCGTCGTTAAAGCTGGCCACCAACACGTCCCTGAAGGTCATACCGGCAAAGGCGGACATGTCTCTGAGTTTGGTTGCATCACGCATCAGCGGTTGGCCTTTTTCTGGTCCCCGGCCAGACATCGCCGGGCTCTAGGTCCCTGTTTACCAAGACCGAAGGCTCTTTCCGAGCCCACCCGGCAACAAACCCGCTAGGTCCTTGCCTCCAATGTCTTCACCCTAGAACCCGACTATTCAGGCCGGTGAACCCGCGCTACCTTGATGCACATAGCAGCATTGGAGGGGCAAAAATGACGGCGGGAATACCTTATTTCTACTCGACCTATTCGGCCTATGCCTACATTGGACACCAGCACTTTGAGCAGATCGCGGCGAAGGCAGGTCGTTCCATTATCCATCGGCCCTTTCACATCAATCGATGCCTGGAGAATATCGGCGCTCAGCCCTGGAGCGAGCGTACGCAGGCGAACTTGGACTATCACTTCCAGCGGCAGCGGCATCGCTGGTCTGAATATCGACGCGTTACCATGCCCGAGATCACGCCTTCCTCGCATAGCAACGAGGCTTTGGTTGGCGATAAAGCGATTATTGCTGCTGAAACCCTAGGGCTCGATCTCGATGCCATGGTTTGGCTGCTGATGACCCAGCACTGGCAGCACAATTTGGACCTCAGCGACTTTGAGCAAGTCCGCGCCTGTCTGAACCTGAACGGCTACGACACCGGCCCATTGTTCGACCTCATCCTCCGCCCGGAAACCCAGGCGGCCTACGACGCCAACACGGACGAGGCGATCCGGCTGTCGGTTTTCGGCTCGCCCACCTACGTCGTTGATGGCGATATTTTCTATGGGCAAGACAATCTGGTTCTGGTCGAACGCGCCTTGGAACAGCCTTTCGCCTAGGCCGGGCGGTGCCGTGATTGAGAGGGCCGTCACGACGCCGATCTCAGGTGAGCCCTTCACCAACACCCACGATGCTTTCACAAGTCACTGGGACCACGTCGTTCGTCCTTTTGAGTACGTGGGAGTAAAAACACGTGTGGGCATCAATGAATTTGTCCTGTATTTTTGTAACACAAACAAACTAACGTAATAGTTCACGAGAAGCAGGAGTGAATATTATGATAGCTACATTTAGCTTTAAGATCAGCAATTCCTTCGATGAGTGGGCTGCCTTTTACGATAATGATATTAGTGAAAAGAAGGACCTTCTCGAATCACTGAGCATCAAACCTATGTTTCGGGCTTCCAACGTCGATGCACCTGATGAGGTCATTATATGTTGGGAAACGCCAAACAGGGAGATCATCGAGGAATTCATGGCTCAAAATGAGGCCAACATTGCCCAGTCAGGGCACATCATTGAGAGCACGACACTCAAGTTCTTTCAGCATTCTTGATAATGCTCAAAAACCAGGAGAATATACATGAAACGGTTCATCATTAGACGTGAAATGACAGGCGTAGGTTCACTTCCAAAGAACGACCTAAACTCAGCAGGGAAGGGGTCAGAAGAAGTGTTGGAAGCCATGCGTTCTGAGGGCAAAAACATTCAACAAGAGCAGAGTTACGTCGTTGGTGATGCCATTTTCTGCGTCTACAACGCCGATAGCGAAGCATTGGTCTACGAACACGGTGAGCGGTCTGGCACACCTGTCACCGAAGTTTCTGAAGTGACCACCATTATCAAGCACAACACGTCGTTTGTGAGCTAGCCCACCTGTCCGTGGTCTACGGCGCATTCACGGGAGGCTCAGTCATCAACAGGGACCACGGCAAACGTAGTCCCTGTTACTGCGGCATTTGCACAGGCAAGCTTTTGAAGCCGTAGCCTTAGAGAGCCTTCATCGCGTGTGCGATCTTTTGGCTATCGTCAAAGATATGGAATGCCTTGATCTTTCCGTCTTCGATGATGTCGTAGTGGCCGGAGTAGCTGTCCAAACCTTCTGAGGTCAGGTGGACATGAACAAAAACATGGCCGTTTTCCTCAACCATGTGCAGCGGAACCACACTCAGGCCCGGGTGGTGGCTAGGCAGGTGAGCGAGATGATTAGCCATCCAATCACCGACGCCATTGTAGGTGCGTGAAAACTTGTGCATGCCATTCACAACAATGGTTGCATCTTCAGCAAAGAGCGAAACGAAGGTTTCCATGTCGCCAGATGCGAAGCAATCATAAGCAGATTGGACAATCTCTTTCGGGGTCATTTTGAGATTCCTTTCAATAATCGACGCTTTGCTGAACAGCAAAACATCCAGTTTTTTTGTATTAGAATTTCAGTATAACTTAGTATTGGTGACATTGCCGTGACATAACGAATGGTGCGACCAAATCACACGCACAAGACACCGGTTGCATTATTCAAGTTCGTCAATTTTGTCGAAATTGAACACACTATAATGCTGACGTATCGACGGAATCTAAAGCTTTTGGAGCGTTGATTTTTTCCTGTGAATTTAAGGATTAGGACCCCCTGCAACCTCGAGTCCACGCTCGGGGATTAATACTTGTTGAATATTTCACAGGACCTCTATTTTTCCATCAGTACGCCAACGGCGCTAGGGAGCGCCGGTCCTCCTGAGCGTTGATCTTCTCCACTGCTTTCTTGAGCACTGTCAGGCTGTAGCCTGCACCCTTTACCCTGGCTCTAGGCCACCGCAAGGGACTGTGTCGCCTTATGGCCATTCGATCGTCCAACAGCGCACCTTAAGTCCTGCAACCCTCCCGCGGTCCTTGAAGGCATGTCTGGCGCTGTAGGCGGAAAACCGCTCGGTCTGCTTCCGCCCAACCAAGCGAAGTTGCTGGGTCATGATGGTGCTATATTTTCGGGGAGTTCTTGGAGCGGGTGAAGGGAACCATACTACGAGACAAATCTTGCTAAAGAAGAGGTTATCTACCTGTTGTATATGATTTTTTAGACCTTAGCTAAATTATGCTGATCTGGGGTTACCCGATTTTTTTGTAGCATTTTTTGTAACATATTGAAGAGTGCTACTGCCAGAGGCAACGACGCCGCTGCCTGAAAACGGTTATGAGGCGTGGTTTATCAAGCACAATACTTCGTCTGTGGGCTTACGGAACTTCCTAGGGTCTGGCTGAGCGAACACGACATCTTTGCACCGGTCGATTCCAGACCAATCCAGAGGGTTAATGAAGCCAATTGAATGCTGCTAGCATGGCTACGCCGAAAATGGTGTGTCGTGCTAGCAATACTAGGGACGTGAAGTAAGGGCTTGGGGTTTTGCGTGCGAGAACACCCTGCCCAGTCAGTGGCATAAAAATAAACAACGGGGCAATCGTCGTTGCAGCGCCGAAAATAAGCCCATTCACGTAGGATAGCTCTGCTGCCTGAAAAACAAAAAAGATGACGTGAAACACCACAGCCCAAGCAATTGAAATGAGGTAGTGGAAAATCCAACCAATTTTTAATTCATGAGAGATTGGTGCAGCCGCTGAAATCGTCGGATTGAATATTTTTCCTCGCCTCATCATGTAAAAAACCCAACGACCGAGAACTCCATATGCGGGTTCCGGCACCTTGAAAAAAATTAACAACGCTCGTCCGAAAATATCCAAAATCAAGCAGGAAAAAACTCCTGCAATAACAATAACCAAAACTTCATTCATTATTTCTGAGCCACTCTGGATGTCACCCAACCGGCTAGCCAAAGGTTACCAGAGGAGTGGTTAAGGTGCCTAATTCGTCGTTAATAAACAAATATTAGACGAAAAATCTCACGGCAACGCTGGATGGCGGCGCCTGCGCTGAAACCGAATTTGTCCGATTATCTGAGCAATCTAGGCTCCCAAGCCAGACAAACCAATAGGCAGCCGTACCCTTTGACGCCAGAACTCTATCGGGTGAATTTTTCATCGCTAAAGCCAATTTTTTCCTTTCAAGGCAAAAACTATTACGATTATTTGTGTAAAACCGTATAGGCTTTAATGATTAATCCTTATTTTTTGCTATAA
>PAFB01000019.1 GCA_002700865.1 Rhodospirillaceae bacterium | reverse complement strand
GCCGTCGAAGTCTGAGGCCATCCACAAGCATTCGAGATCGTCAAAACCAGCGCTGCGCATACAGGCCCGCACCAGTACCCGTCGCCCCATCAGCGCCGGATCAGCTCCCGCCCCTAAGGCAACAACCTCCCCGCAGCAATCAGTTCCCTGGATTAATGGAAAGGGTGTTTTACCCGCCCAGCCGCCGTCTTCGCGATTGTCTGTTACCGCATCCGCCGCATCGGCGTCGGTTGAAACCGACACATCGGCTGAATACCAGCCCAGCCGGGTGTTGATTTCCGTATTGTTCATCCCCGCTGCCAAAACACGCAGCAGCACCTCACCCGATTCCGGCTGAGGGATGGGCGCGTCGCGGTAATCCAGCATCTCAAAGCCGCCGTTACCCGTGGTGATGACGGCTTTCATGGTTTTCGCAGGCGCGGTGGAAAGCGGGGACATGGCGGCTCCTTTTGCTTTGGGTGGGGCAAGCCTTGAACGGCCTGGCGCGCAAAAAAAACAGGGACGCTTGCGGGCGTCCCTGTTGTTCTGATCACGTCGATGAAGGGGTCATCTTAACCGACTTTTTGGGGCCGCATGTCGTTGATGTCGATACCGGCGACTGACACCGGCTTCTTCATCGCATCGCGACGGAAAGGCTCGCCCAGTTCTTGGTTCAGGACTACCTCGATAAAGGTGGTGACGTTGTTTTCCATCTGATCCTTGATCGCCACGTTCAAAGCATCGGTGAGGGCTTCCATGCTGGAAACCTGCACGCCCTTGAGCCCGCAAGCGTCGGCGATTTTGGCGTAATTCACGTCAAGGTTCAGCTCAGTCCCAACGAAGTTGTCCTCGAACCACAGCGTCGTGTTGCGCTTTTCCGCACCCCACTGATAGTTGCGGAAAATGACCATGGTGATCGGCAGCCAGTCGTTACGGCCACAAGCGGTCATCTCGTTCATCGAAATCCCAAAAGCACCGTCTCCGGCAAAGCCGACAACCGGCACGTCTGGCTGACCAATTTTCGCTCCCAGGATCGCTGGAAGACCATAGCCACAGGGGCCAAACAGCCCCGGCGCAAGGTATTTGCGGCCTTCGTCGAAGCTTGGGTAGGCGTTGCCAATCGCGCAGTTATTGCCGATGTCGGAGGAAATGATCGCTTCCTTGGGCAGTGCGGACATGATGGCACGCCAAGCCATGCGTGGAGACATGCGGTTCGGCTCACGGTCACGGGCGCGCTCGTTCCAGTTGGTGCCTGGATCATCGTCTTCGTGGTCCATGGACGTGAGCTGCTGCGACCAGCGCGACTTGGTTTCGGCAACCAGCGCGGTCCGGTCGGACCGGCCGTCGTCGCCAGCGGTGGCGGACAAGCGCGCGAGCAGTTGCTCAGCCACCAGCTTTGCATCACCCTGAATGCCAACCTCGACCCGCTTGGTCAGGCCGATCCGGTCAGCGTTGATGTCAACCTGGATGAGCTTGGCGTCCTTGGGCCAGTAGTCGATGCCGTAGCCGGGAAGCGTCGAAAACGGGTTCAGACGCGTGCCCAGCGCCAGCACCACGTCGGCTTTGGCGATCAGCTCCATGGCCGCCTTCGATCCATTGTAGCCAAGGGGACCGCAGGCCAGCGGGTGCGAGCCGGGGAAGGCGTCGTTGTGCTGGTAGTTGCAGCAAACTGGCGCGTCCAGCCGTTCGGCCAGCTCCACCGACGCCGGAATGGCGCCTGCGAGCACAACACCGGCACCGTTCAGGATGACCGGGAATTTAGCCGAAGAAAGCAGTTCAGCAGCACTGTTAATCGCGCTGCTATCACCGGCGGAGCGGCCAATTCTAACAATCTGTGGCAGCTCAATATCAATCACCTGCGTCCAGAAATCGCGCGGCACGTTGATTTGTGCTGGCGCAGAGCCGCGGAAGGCTTTCTCGATGACGCGGTTGAGGACTTCTGCAACGCGGGAGGGGTCGCGAACTTCCTCCTGATAGCACACCATGTCCTTGAACAGCGCCATCTGCTCAACTTCCTGAAAACCGCCCTGCCCGATGGTCTTGTTGGCCGCTTGCGGGGTCACCAGCAACAAAGGGGTGTGGTTCCAGTAGGCGGTTTTGATCGGGGTTACGAAGTTGGTAATGCCCGGACCGTTCTGAGCAATGGCCATGGACATTTTACCAGAGGCGCGCGTGTAGCCATCCGCGGACATGCCGGCGTTACATTCGTGCGCGCAGTCCCAGAATTTGATCCCGGCCTGAGGGAACAGGTCAGAAATTGGCATCATGGCCGAACCGATAATGCCGAACGCGTGTTCGATGCCGTGCATCTGGAGAACTTTTACAAAGGCTTCTTCGGTCGTCATTTTCATGGAGTTGTCATCCCTCTAAGTGCCAGTTTCGAGACACTGGTGTTGTTGCCCAAATTCACGGTGCTCATGTTCCGCTCACGGAACGTCAATCGCCTCTTAAAAGCAAAGAAATTCGAAACTCAAGAGCGATTTCTGCATAATCCACCTTTAGTAGCTGTATGGCTATTAATCTACGACTTAAAGGAAATGTATTTTTAAAAGATGCGATTTTCTGAAACTCAGATGGTATATTAATTGAGACTAACCCAACTTCCGAAACAGTTTGGCCTCGGCTCCAACACGGCAGTTAGGCCCGAAAGCCACCATAAGCGAGACTCCGGCACCGTGAGTCGCACCGCTGGTCGGCGGTTCTGTGACATCCCGGAGGCAGCATTGAGGATACAATGATAACGGACGACAATGAAACAGGCAGCACCGCACCTGCCAAAGTGCCCACCACCCTTCGCGCTTTGATCGTGTTGGAAAAGGTCGCAGAGGCTGGCGTGCCGGTTACACCGACTGAAGTGAACCAGTCGCTCAAGCTGACCAAAGCGACCATCCACCGCATCTTTGCCTCGCTGGAGGAAGAAGGCTTTATCCAACGTGATATCGATGGCCGCTCCTATGCGGCCAGCTCACGGTTGCGCAATCTGGCCTTTGGGGTGGTGTCGTCTGTGCGTCTGCGCTCAGCCCGCCGCGCGGTTCTGCACTCTTTGGCAGAGAAGCTGGGCGAGACCTGCAACATCGCGCTTCCCGACCGGGATGGCATGATCTATCTCGACCGCGTTGAGACCAAATGGCCGCTGCGAATTCAGCTGCCCATCGGCACCAGAGTACCGTTTCATGACACCGCTTCCGGCAAGCTCTATCTGAGCACGCTGGCCACCTCCCACCGCGAACGGCTGGCCAAAGCGCTGACCCAAGAAGAACCCCAAACCGCAAACTCCCACCGTGACGCGGCAAGCCTGTTGCAAGACCTCAAGCGCACCCGCATTCGAGGCTATGCAGAAGATAACGAGGAGTTCATGGAGGGTATGGTCGCCGTGGCTGTTCCGATCCTTGACCAGAACCGGCGCCTGCTGTCGACGCTTTCAGTGCATGCGCCTTCCCAGCGGATGTCGATCAACGATGCCCGTGATGCCGTGCCTGAGCTAAAGGAAGCCGCAGAGCAACTCCAACAGTTGCTGCTCACGGACTGAATCGCCTGCCCCGCCTGACTTCAATCAACTCTGCCTGACTTCAATCAGCAAAGGGTTCGTCCCACTGAATATCCAGCGTGGTGGCGGCTTCAAGACTGCAGTTGTGGCGTCGGGCAAGGCGGAGAACTTCGGCAAACGCCCGTGCCTGATCCCACCAGGCAAGCGAATCACCAGGCCAGGCACTTAAGCTGCGCATCCGGGGCAACAACCCAAGCGTCGGCAAGCCGCCAACCAGAACGCTTGCCACGCGCTCACCCATGAGCCACCCGGCGGGGGCGCGAAAGGCGGTTTCCCGCGCCTGCGTCACGGCCCGCACCAAGCCATCCCCGGAGGTGAAAAAGTTCAGTCCGCTGGTGCTGCGCGGGTTGCATTCCAGCGCCTTGAACTGACCGTTGAGGTCTTGGCGGAGGTCGATAGCGAGTTGCCCTCGACCGGGAAGGGCCTGAGCGATGGCCTGCACAAGCGGTGCCACGGCCCAATGCCGGGCCGTGTCCACAGCCTCAAACACAATCCCGGCCCCAGCCCCCTTTCGCAGACGGACCAGCGGCCGGTAAACCTGTAGCGCCAGCACACGGCCTTCATTCACAACCGCAGAGCAACAAAGCTCTTCCCCGCCGATGTATTCCTGCGCCAGCCACGGGCGTTGCGGGGTTGGTTTGAGGGCGGCGCGCTGGGGGGCTGTTGGGCGGATCAGGGTTTGGGTGCCAAAACGGCTGAAGCAAGGCTTCAGCACCCAGTCGCCGCCGGGTAAAGCCTGCACGTCCGCGGGGTCTTCGAGACGGTGAAATTCTGGCACAAAAGCTGGGGCGACATGGGTGACGAGCTCGTTGAAACGGGCCTTGTCGTGCAAGCGCAACAGTACCTCCAGCGACGGTGCAAACAGCTTGTCACGCCAGAACCGGTCACGCGGTTCTTCGCCGGGACGCGCCGACGATGACGCGACGGCGGCAAGGTGAAACACCTCTTCGCAGGTTGGCAGAATCAGAGCGATATCATGAAAGGCGACGATCTCGTCGATGCGTCGAGCAAAGGCCGCCGTCGGCTCGGCGCGCGGTGAGGGCAAGGGTTCGAAGCAAGCAACAGTCCGACTGAAGCGGCCCAGCGGCGCGCACAAACTATCCGCGACCACGACCCGCCACCCCGCCGCATGGAACAGGCGGCTCCAATGGAGGGCAACGGGCGCGCGCGCGCCGGTAATCAGAACCGCAGGCTTCATCCTCGCAACCTTTCCACCCGCCGTAATTTGCGCGTGAACAGATCGTCGGTTTCAAGGCGGGTTGGAACGATATTGACCCGAACACCTCGGCGTTCCAGTGCGGCGGAAAGCCCGTTCAGGGCACTCGTCCTTACCGCATCGCCCAAACTGTCAGGCAGGCACAAAAGCAATGTTTCATCCGGTCTTTGCTGCACCCGAAAATCATCGATCGTTGGGTCGGCGTTTAACACGGCGTTACGCAGGATGTCGGGCGTTACCATGGTCGTTCCAAACCAGAACACATCATCCTGCCGACCCACCACTTCACGCACCGCCTGCAAAGGCGAACCGCAACGACAGGGCTCGTCCTGCAGATGCAGCAGATCGTTCATGGGGTAGCGTGCCATCAGCTGATAGCGGCGGGAGAAATCGGTGATAATGGGGGTCGCCAGCGTGTTTGTGACCCACTCAAAGTCGAACTTCACAAAGTCCTCGGTCAAATGGAGCGTCCCGTGGCGACAGGAAACGCCCAACAGGCCTTCCGTCGCCATATAAATCTGACCCAGCTGACGACCAAAGGCGGCTTCGATCACGCGGCGATCAGGGGCTTCGAGGGTTTCAGCGGCTGAGAAAATGCGTTGCGGTTTCAAGTGCTGCCTATCCGCATTTTCTGCCAGCCAGCGGAGCACTTTCGGCGGCGCGACCAAGGCTGTCGGCGCGAAGGCGACCAACTGATCGGCCCACTGCTCCGGCCCGTCGCGCAGGTCGTAGAACTGAACCTGCAACCAACGCGACTGGTTCCCCGCCTGATACAAGGCTGAGTTCTGGGGCAGGATGACAGCAACGCGATGTCGCCTGCGCCAGACATCGGGCAGTGCCTTTGCCAGAATCGTCCCCAACCATTGATAGCGCTCAGCATCCGAGATGACGTAGAGGCCGCGATTGCCGGATGTGCCTGTTGAGGTGCCGCAGGAAACATCCGGATGCACCCGCCCTGAGGCGAGGCTCAAGCGCACTTCATCGGCGGATAAGCGTTCCTGATTGTAGGCGGAAAAATTGGCCATGAGAGCGGGTTTGCTCATGGTCAGAGTATCGGGGTCGTGGTGTGGAAAGCTCTCGCGCACGTGGTCGCACCAGCGGGTCAAGCCCTGGTCCTGGTGCGCCCGCAGACTGCGCCTTGAACGCAAGGTCACGGCCAGCCATCGCGCCCGCACGAAGGCATTCAGCACTTGATGATTGGCGCTAGCTGACATCAAGGCAGCTGGCCTCCGGTTCGTGGCAGAAAATAACTGTGCCGCCATCTTGCTGAAATCGGCGTAGTCGGTCCAGCGTGGTTTCGGCGGCGGAGACATCGCTGGCGATCCGCTTTGGCAAACCGGCCAGCGGTAGACGCGACGAAAGCGCGCTGAGGACCCAATGCGCATCAACAGCGTACAGGATGCGCTCGGCATGCAAATACACCCCGAAATGCCCGACCGCGTGCCCCTCCAGCGGTACGATCGACAAAGCGCCCTCGACCAAAACATGCCCCCTACCCAGCCCAAGGGGTAAGGTCAGCTTGGGCAGATCTTCGACAGCGCTGAGGCGCGCTGTGTAATCGTCGGGCAGCAACTCAGCGAAACTGCCATGCCGCAGCGGACCACGCCAACCCGATGCAACCAGCGCGTCAACCGCCCGACGCGAACCGATGAAGCGGGCTTTGGTGAAGCTTCGCAGTTCGCTGATATGATCGGCGTGCAAATGGCTGACGATCACCGTTTGCACATCCTCCGGCCCCCAGCCCTTAGACGCCAGCACGGACAGTACTTGTCCGTTCGGATGCAGTTCAGCGCGAAAAATACGGGTATAGAGCCAGAGCCAAAAAGACTGCTTCGCCCCCGCTCCGTAGCAGCGTGGACCATAGCCGCAATCGATCAGTGTGACACCAAGCTCGGGGTGTTCGAGGACGCCGAACCGCACGCGTAAGGCTTCCCGCGACCAAGGTCGCTCTGGGTCAAACAAGCGACCCGGCGCAGCTATGCCGGCACTGTTGTGAAGTTCCAGCTTCATGGGAACCGCGCCTGTGCAGCAAGCGTTTGCTCAATCCCCTGTTCCAACCCCACCTGAGGCTTCCATCCCAAATCCGCACGCGCCCGCGCGGTATCCAGTGTCAGCGTGTAGGCAAAGATCCCGACGCTGTATCGGGTGAAGGCTGGCTCGCCGGCCAGTCTCAGCCCGGCATAGACCCCTTCCAGCGCCGACGCAGCGCCCAGTACCAGAGGCACCGGCAGCGACCGCCAACGCAGTCGCAGGGCTTGGGATTGTGCAATCTGCTCAACCACAGCCCGCAGCGCGACGCGCTCTTTACCAGCGATGTTGCAGATGCGCGACTTTGGTTTGCTGGTGGTCAAGGCGGCAAGGATTGCGCCGCAGACGTCGTCAACATGGGTCAGATTGGTCTGCGCCCGTCCTTCCCTCAACAAGGGCAAAGGCCCGGCTTCGATGGCACGCTGCAGACGGGGCAGCAAAGCCGTATCGCCCGGCCCATAGATCGCCCGTGGGCGCAGGATAGTCGTGGTCAGCGCAGCGCCGCTAACCAGCGCTTCGGCCTTGGCCTTGGTGGCGGCGTAGTGATTGATCGGCCGTGTCATGGTCTGATCTTCGCCCACGTCCCACTGATCACGAAAGTCGAAGTAAAGCGCCGGGGTCGAGATATGGACGAAATGCGCCACCCCCTGCGCCTGAGCCCAGCGCAGCAGGTTTGCCGTAGCCAGCACGTTGTCCCGCTCAAACGCCGTCCTTGGCCCCCAGGGCGCAGAACGCGCCGCGCAATGCACTATGGCATCAACCCGCGGCAGAGCCTCCAGCGTGCTTGCCTGCGCAAGGTCTGCCGCTACAAAGCGAAAGCCTGTCGGCGCGGCCTCGGTCCGGCGTCCTGTGGCGATGGGGTCCATGCCGTTGTCGACCAGAAGAGACAGGCATCGACGCCCCAAAAACCCCGTAGCGCCGGTCACCAACACGCGCATCAGGCGATCAAAGCCACAGCGCCAAACTGAACCCCTGCCGATGTGCCAAGCATGAGCACCCGCGCCCCTTGCTTGATCATGCTGCGCTCATGGGCCAGAGCGAAGGCAGAGGGAATCGATGCGGCAATCTGATTGCCATGGCTTCGGGTGATGTCGATATAACGCGGTGAGCGCACCTGAAACGCGCGCGCCATATGCAGCAGGCTGAGCGGGCTTGCCTGATGCGGAATAAACAAATCCACATCCCCCCGGCTCCATCCAACCCGCTCCAGAAAACCATCGAGAAAGGCGGCAAATCGACTGCGAACCAGCTTGAACAGAGCATCCCCACTCATCTGAAAGTAGGCCTGTTCGAGGAACAGCGCGCTGTTGTCGTGCGGCGCGTTGCGGGTGCCGCCAACGGGGAGTTGGCAGGCTTCATAAGCGGAGGGAAAACTTTGGAAAGCAGATCCAACCATCCCGCGCTCATCGGCCAGTTCCACCACCCATGCCGCCGCGCCATCACCAAACAAACCCGCCACCTCAGGCGCATTGTGCCAGGGTAAGGCACAGGACGACAATTCACTGCTAACGATCAGCACCCGCCGGGCGCGGCCCGTTTCCAGATAACTCGCCGCGATATCCAGCGCGGTTAGAGCACTCAGGCACGTTGTGTTGACATCAAGCACCTGACAGGCTCCGTCCGCCAAGCCCAATCCGTGCTGATACAAAGGAGCCGTGCCGGGAATCAGTTGTTGAGGAACGGCAGAGGCCGCGATGATCAGATCGAGGCTGTCCGCCGCACAGTCCGCTTTCGCCAACGCCGACCTTGCCGCCTGCAACCCAAGCGCAACCTGCGTTTCTGAGCCCAGCCGATCGGCGATATATCGCGTATGAACCCCCGTGCTTGCCACCAGAGACCCCGGCTCAAGACCGTAGCGCTGCTCCAGTTGCTCAGACGTCACGGCGGCTCGGGGCAAGGCACAGCCCCACCCGCTTATTGCTGCGGCCCTGCGAACATCGCCTGCAAGCACCCTCTGCCCCTTTGGTCATCAACATGAAAAATAAGCAAGACGCAGCAATATATCCTAAAACTGAGCGAGTGGGACCTAACTGTTCGGTGTCTATTTAGGTGGATCGAACAGTTTCTGTGGATGAAACAAAGCAAGTCCAATGGTGAAACAGGCAGCAGAGACCCTTGCCGGGTTAGTCGCCAAGACCGGAGCCTCAGCCCTGGTTGGCAACCTTGAAACACAGATGCTCACGGGTAAGGTCGGGCGATGGACGATCCCTGTCAGCCGGAATGAGGGCTTGCAGCGCACCTGTTACATCAACTGCCCCAGCCGCGCCTTCCTCGACTACGGCATCGAAGAACTTGACCGCCTGACACCCAATCCGGTCTTTCGACTGGGCGGCAGAGCGGTGATCAAGGCGACAGCGCCCCTGGTTCAGGCGACGGGTCTTGATCGACAGGTGCAGCTGAACAACTGGCTGGTCGCCACTAACATTTTGCCCCGCGTGAGCGCCGACGACTGGCTTTTGGCTTTCGATGAGCTGGGCCAGCTTCATCCGGGGTATGTACCGGTTCTGCGCTCGGTCAATCAGGCGGTCCATGGCGCGTTATTGGCACAACTCATCGAAGCTGGCCTCACAGCCTTCCCGATCCGCAAGGTCTTTATCCGCAACTATGCCGACGATCGCCGCTGGACCTCTGACGAAGCCAAAGACGCTGATTTGCTCGCCCGCTCAGACCTCGAGCGGCGCCCCGGCACGGACTTTACCCGCGAGGCTTTTGAGCGTGCAGCGAACTTGTATGCTCAGCTCTATCTGGAAAAGTATTCCGCCCTTAACCCCCATTATACCGCTTGGTTTCTGCAAGCAGCGCAAGAGCAGCTGGGACTGGTTCT
>PAFB01000018.1 GCA_002700865.1 Rhodospirillaceae bacterium | reverse complement strand
TGTTGCAGCAGTCTGCACACGTGGTCGATGGCTTGCTGGGGCGCACGGGCGCCTTGCCAAAGGCTCCCGAGTTGGAGCAGGGGCGCGCGATGATCGCCGCGGCAGGAAGCTATGAAGGCCAACTCGAAGCCGCGCGGGCTTGGGTCAATGAGCAGCTCTATCTGGCATACTTGAGGGTGTTCAGTGGGGCGGCAAGCATCAGGGATGCCGAGCGGCATCTGACGGCCCTTGCCGAAGCGGCGTTAACGCTGGTCGCGGAAATGGTGACGCAGGATCTGGGGCTGGAGCAGTTCCCGCTGTGTATTTTGGGCTTGGGAAAAATGGGGATGCGGGCCATGGCGCCGCATTCTGATCTGGACCTGATTTTCGTTGTTGAAGAGGGCTGGTCGCTTGAGGAGGCCAATGCCGTCGCCGCCCGCTTCAACACCGCCTTCAACGCCCAAATGCGCGAGGGCAGAGTGTGGGAAGTCGATACCCGGCTGCGGCCTTCAGGCCGCTCTGGGCCACCCACCATCAGCCTTGCCTCCTTTGAAAGCCACCATCTGGAGCGCGCGAAAACGTGGGAGCATATTGCGCAAGTCCCGATGCGCCCGCTGTCCGGATCGGCAGCGCTGAAGAACCGTGTGCTGGCGGTAAAGCAGCGGATATTGGAGCAACCCCGTAACCCTGATCAACTCACCGCCGACGCGTACCGCATGCTGTTGCGTCTGCGCGACCAGCGGATCTATGACCGGCCTGATGATCCCGGCGAAGTCAAACTCCGTCCGGGCGGTTTGATGGAACTCGAATACCTTCTGGCCGTTGAAACCTTGCGCCACGGCGCGGCGGCGATGGACGAACACGATGCGCTGGTGGCGCGTTGGGGCGCTGGTGTGCCGGTACTAACCGGGATCGCGGGAGACTTACGCCAACTGCGAGATTGGTTCTTTGCTGGTCGACTATACGGCTCTTCGTGGATGGCGCGGCGGGGTGTGGACGCAGCGGCGATAGCCGCCGTGACTGGGCGCGTGTCCCAAGCCGTGCACACTCTGATCGATGAACAGGCGCTGGCGATGGAAATCGACTGGGTGGAGTATCAGGAAAACCCGGTTGAATGGCGGGATGCCGGCCAGCGGCAGGGATAGCCTACTGCACCAAAACGCTGGCCGAGGTGGTTTTGCCTGCCATGATCTGCAGCGGTCCCACCGTGCTCCGACGGTCCTGCATCCGGCCCTGAACGATATAGGTGCCTTCGGGCAGCAGGATCGAGTGGGACCACGGTCCCCTGACTTCCACCTCAAGGCTGGGATTATCGGGTCCCCGTTCAAAGCGGAAAGCGAGCACGTCCAGCACGTCTTGGTTCTCAACGTGAATTTCGAGGTAGCCGAGATTGAGCGGAATGACGTGCTCATCGGGCAGGGTGTCTTGGACCGTGAAGCCATAGTTGAAGCGAATGTGCTCAGCCTCCAAAACCATAAAATAGTCACCCAGCGGTAACTCTAGCGATGGGATCCTGGCCCGTGTCTGCAAAATCTGCCGGCCTCTCGCTTGACCTTCGCGCGCGTAAAGGCTCCACACCGGGCGGTCGAAAACCTCGGTTGGTTCGAGGTCTTGCGAAAGGCTCAGTTGGAACGAAACCTTCGCACTGCCGAACGAGAATACGGAGGCGTTATCGATGGTCTCGCCCTCTGCATCCGTCGCCCCTGCCAAAGAATCCGTTACAATCAACGATTGCGCGACGGTCTCGCGCGAGCGCTCCTGCAACAAGCGGGAAGGGGCGCGGCGGTTTAGGTCGTCGAATTCAGCGTTGGCGGAAGCGGCTTTGGCCACTTGCGGTGTCAGCGCTGGTAAGGTCGATGCCGGAATAACGTGGGTGGCAAGCAGTGAGCGGAGTGCTTCCTCACCCGCGGGGGTTATGTCCTCTGTGTTTGGACCAAGGGCCCACTTGCTCTTGCGTTGCTTGATCAGCCGCCTGACTTCATGCAAGGCAGCGCGCAGTTCCGAAGGCGTATCCGCGATAAAGCCCAGACCACCGGTCTGGTCTGCGAGGCAAAAGAGATCGCCGCGTTCTTCCTTGTTGAGGTCAAACCCAACAACGTGCACGCGGAAATCTGGCCGATTGTCGCCCAGAATCTCGGCAAAGGCACACAAGTCTCGGCCACAGTTTTCAGCGCCATCAGTGAGCAGAATCACGTTTGGATTGGTAAAGCCGTCTTGCAGCAGCGTTTTGCTCGCCATCATCATGGCATCAGTAAGCGGGGTTCGGCCCAGAGGGAAAATACTATTGGTTGCGCGCTTCAGTGCCCGAATGCTGGCGCCGGGCTGAACCAGCAACTCGCTGTCTCCGCAGGATCGGGCGTCGCGGTGGCCGTACGCCACCAAGCCCAGAGGCTGTTCGAGATCCCATTCATCCAGCAGTCCACTCACGGCGTCCTTGGCCAGATTGATCTTGGGCACTTGATCGATTTCGCCCCACATGGAGTTCGACGCATCGAGCACCAGCACGGTTTCAGCGCGCGCTGAGATACCAAAAAACACTGCGAAAAAGAGCGTGATGAGATATTTCACACCTTGGTTCCCCGTTCCTCCGGCGATTTCCACTTGCTGTGGAAGGGGGCTTTGGAGCCCCTCAGTTCGCTTCGATAGCACTATGGAAAGCAAGTTTCGTGCAAAAGAGACAAATTTTATTGATGACTGCGGGTAGATGAGGCGTGGTCAAACAATTCTGCCACATGGTTTCAGCAAATAGTTTCGCCAAATGGTTTTCGGGGCAGAAATGGATAGGGGTCTGGGAGAGGCAGGCGAGGGGGGAGGACCCTCGCCTTTGCCCGTCAATGGTTAGGCTAAAGCCGTGCTTAGCGGTGTGAATTCGAGGCCCTGAGCCTCTGCAACCGGCTCATTGGTAATTTTGCCGTCCCAGACGTTCAGGCCATTGGCAAGGTTCGCATCATCACGCAGCGCCTGCTTCCAGCCCTTGTCAGCCAAAGCCAGACCAAATGGCAAAGTTGCATTGTTGAGCGCATAAGCCGACGTGCGCGCATAAGCGCCGGGCATATTGGCAACGCAGTAGTGCACCACGCCATCGACCTCGTACACCGGATCATCGTGTGTGGTTGCCTTGGACGTCTCAAAGCAGCCGCCCTGATCAATTGCCACGTCAACGACAACGCTGCCCGGCTTCATCGAAGCGATCATGTCGCCGGTCACCAGCTTTGGCGCGTTGGCACCGGGGATGAGGACAGCCCCGATAACCAGATCAGCTTGTTCAACCGCGCTGGCAACTGCGGCATTGGTTGAAAAGATCGCTCGGGCCTGCGCGCCGAAGTGATGGTTGATCCGCTCCAACGTCAGCAGGTTACGGTCGAGGATGGTGACGTTTGCCTGCAGGCCGACGGCCATTTCAGCCGCGTTGAACCCCACAACGCCGCCGCCGATCACTACCACGTTCGCCGGTGCAACGCCCGGAACCCCGCTGACCAGCACGCCTGCGCCGTTGGTTGCCTTTTGCAGGTAATGGGCGCCCGCGAGAACGGACATGCGACCTGCAACTTCCGACATGGGCTTGAGCAAAGGCAAGCCGCCGCCGGTTGCCGTCACTGTTTCGTAGGCGATGCAGGTCGCGCCGGACTTAATCAGGTCTTGGGTTTGAGGTGCATCGGGGGCGAGGTGCAGGTAGGTGTAGAGCAAGTGATGAGGCTTCAGCATGGCGCGTTCGACGGCCTGAGGCTCTTTCACCTTCACAATCATTTCCGCGGCTTCGAACACTTCAGCCGCGGTCGCAACGATCGAAGCGCCGGCGGCGACATAGGCCTCATCCGTGGCACCGACACCTGAACCAGCCTGAGTTTCGACCACCACTTTATGGCCGTGTGCAACGAACTCGCTGACACTGTCGGGGGTCAGGCCCACCCGGTATTCGCGGTTCTTTATCTCTTTTGGTACACCAACGACCATGGCATTTATCCTCTCAATCTCTCATGGGATCATAGCCCTGAAACTGTCGAAAGATTTACGAAGTTTGCTGCGTATTTCCCCTAAAATTAGGAAATCAGCCGACAATGTGGATAAAGAGACGGATTTTGATTTACCAATATAGTAAATTTAGCAGATTCATCCCACTTTGCTGTACTTTGAGTAGGCCCATAGAATCCCGCTGCCCAGCGCACCGATGAGGCCAAAGATGGACAGAGTCAGCGGCAGGCCGATCAGCGATGCAAGGGCTCCGCTTGCCACGCTACCGATCCCCATGCCACCAAAAGCCAAAGCGCCCCACAAGGCCATGATACGCGTGCGGAAATCTTTCGGTGCCGTTTGCAGAATGGACGCCTGACTGCCGATCAGGGTGAGAGTGCCTGCCCCGCCCGCCACGAAAGATAACAGCAGCAGCATCCAGACCGACGCTGAAACCGCCATCCCGCATACCGCCAGGCCACCCACAATGCCGCCGACAAACAGGTATCCCAGCATTTGCGCTGCCGTCCCGCGCTGTGTGGCAAGGACTGTACCCATGAAAATCGCACCAATACCTGCGGCTGACGTCAAATAGCCCAAGGTCTGAGCGGTGCCGTTGGCGATCAGTTCGCCATTGATGGCGGGCATAAGTTCGACCACCGCACGCACAAAAAATCCTGAAAAAGTGGTTGCGGCCATGGCGAGCAGGATCAGAGGGTCCTTCGCTGCCTCACGCAGGCCACCGGCAAACCGATCTGCGAACGATCCGGTTGCCTTGGACTTCGCAGGGGGCTCGACGCGCAGGAAAAGGACGGCAAAGAAAAAGATAACGTAGAGCACGAACCCCAGAAAGAACGCCAGCGTCACGCCGCCAAAGGCAATAGCCCACGCCGCAGACGCCGGTCCAATGATGCGCGCGGTGTTGAACAGCGTCGAGTTGATCGCAACCGCCGACCCCAAAGCCGCGTCGGGGACCAGAAGTGTCGGCATCACCAGCCGTGCAGGCTGCCAAATCGCCACCACAAACCCAATAGCCGCAGAGGCAAACAGGTAGGGGAGGACTGAGCTGGTCCCGACAAAAGCAATCAGGGCGAGGGCAAAATAGATCCATAGATTAAGGAACTGAACCACGACGATCACGCGCTTGGGGTTCAGGTTCTCGATCCAGACCCCCAAAAATGGCCCCATTACAGCGGGCAAAGCGAGGATCAAAAATGCCGTCAGGCCGGTCAGTGCAGGCGACTGCGTGAGTTCCCAGACGACATAACCCAGCGTCAAACGGGTCATCCAAAGGCCAATGCTGCCGATCACAAAACCAACGGTCCACTGCAGGTATAGCGGATGACGTAAGGCGTTGGGTGAAAGCGGATCAAACTGGAGCATGCCCTGAGCCTTGCGCGTAAAGTACCCTTGACGCCATGCGAGTTTGCGCAAGGCGGCCATACCTCGACAGGATTTAGCGGGGGAGTTTGTGTGCACCGATGAAGCCAATTATGCCTCGCTCTGCCCTGTTTATGCCCGGAACCAACGCACGCGCGCTGGAAAAGGCCCAATCGCTCGCTTGCGATGCCGTGATTTTCGACCTCGAAGACTCCGTTGCCCCAACCATGAAGAGCGCGGCTCGCACTGGCATTGCGGGGGCTTTGGACCGGTGGAGCGCTTACGGGAAGCGAAGGCTGGCGGTGCGGACCAACGCGCTGGATCACAGCGCCTTTGCCGCCGATATCCTGCTTGCCCGTCAGGCGGATGTGGTCGTGGTACCCAAAGTCTCCACCCGAGATGAATTGCTCGCCTGTCAGTGGGCTTTAGAGGGCAGCACGGCGGCTCTGTGGATCATGATCGAAACCCCGCAAGCAATCCTGAATATCCGCGAACTGGCGCACGGCGCTGTCACGGATGCGCCCGCCCTGCAGGCGTTTGTGCTTGGAACCAACGATTTGGCGCAAGGGGTGGGTGTTCCAAAGGTTCCGGGGCGGTGGAACATGGTGCCATGGTTCAGTGAAGTCGTGCTCGCCGCCGCAGGTTCAGGCTTAGCGGTCCTCGACAGCGTTTCGAACAACTTCCGTGACCTTGAGGCCTTCGCCGAAGAATGCCTTCAGGGCGCGCAACTGGGCATGGTGGGGAAAACACTGATCCACCCGGCGCAGATTGAGGCCTGCAACCAAGCTTTCGGACCCAGCGTTGAGGAAATCGACCGGGCCAAAACAATCATTTCGAGTTTTGACGACCCAAAAAATGCTGATGTGGGCGCGATTCAGATAGAAGGCGAGATGGTAGAACGGCTTCACCTTAAGGACGCAATAGAAACCATCCGGCGTGCGACAGCGTTTGGACAATTCTCCGATTAAGGAAAATTCATGCTCAGTACCGTTTTGCGCCTTCCCGTCGGGGTTTTGCTCCTTTCGCTCTGTATGGGCTTAGGAACCAGCGCGGCAACCATCGGCGTCGCCGTGACTTCACTGGCGGGCGAGGCGCTTGCCCCGAATCAGAGTTTAGCGACTGTGCCTTACGGCCTGCAGTTCCTCGCGTTGATGGCGTCAGCGGTGCCCCTGACCATGCTTATGGGTCGGTTTGGACGCAAGTCGGTGAACGTCATGGCGAGCTTGCTCGGTGTGGTTTCGGCTTTGGTCTCCGCTTTGGCCATGGCTGTGGGCAGCTTCTTACTGCTGTGCCTGGGCCATATGTTGCTGGGGGTCTTCCTCGCCGGTCTCGCCACTTTGCGCTTCGCCGCGATTGACCGCTCGCCGTCAGACTTGCGGGAAATGGCAGTGTCACTCGCCTTGTTCGGAGGCGTCATCGCAGGTTTCCTCGGCCCAACGCTGGCACGTAGCGCCGGTATGTTTTTTCCGTACGAGAACTACATCGCGCCCTTTTTGATGATGGGAGTGGTGTGTGGGCTGGTGGTGCTCATCCTGATTTTTCTGCCTTTTCCCAATGATGCAGAAACCGTCCGCCAAGCTCAGGCGGCCAAGCGTGAGGCGCAGGCAGAGGGGCGGCGGGTGGGTTCAATCGTCCTGTCAAAACCGCTCTACTGGTTTGCTGCGCTTTGTGGCGCGGTTGGGTACGGCGTCATGACACTGCTGATGGTGGCGTCAGCGCTGGAAATGAAGAACCAAAATTTCGCCTTCGAGGTGAATACCTACATGATCCAGGCCCACGTAATCGCCATGTTCGCTCCTTCGCTTTTTAGCGGACAGCTTGTGCGCTGGCTGCGTCGGGATCGGTTTATCTTTATCGGTATGATGTTCATGGTGAGCGCCGCAGTCACAGCCTTGTTTGCGCCTGCGCTGTGGGCCTTTTTGGTTGCTTTGGTGCTGCTTGGGTTGGGCTGGAACTTCCTGTACGTTGGCGGCGCTATCATGGTGACATTACTCGCCTCACCGGCTGAAAAGTTGCGCGCGCAGGGTGTCAACGACATGATCGTCTCCAGCTTTTCAGCCGTTGCGGCGCTGACATCCGGTGCCTGTCTGGTGATTTTTGGCTGGCAAGGATTGCAGATATTTGCGTTGATAGTTTTGGTGCCCTTAATTGTCTTTGGTGTGATTGTGCGGTTTGGGGGTGTTCCATTGGCGCAGCCGTCTGGTCAGGCCGACACCTGAGGCTATATTGACCGCGAGGTTCAGAGGATTAAAGCACGTGGCCGGAACAAAATTTCGCAAGGTTGAGCACACCCGCGTCGCGCATGCGGTTGTTGAGCAGTTTGAGCAAATGATCCTGCACGGCGCCCTGCGCGATGGCGAAAAACTCCCCGGTGAACGCGAGCTGTCCGAACAACTGGAGGTCTCCCGCCAAACCTTGCGGGAAGCGCTGAAAACCCTCGAACAACTGGGGCTGGTTGAGGCTAAGCAGGGGGGAGGCACCTACATCGCCAATATCGTCGGCTCGGCAATCTCCAAGCCGCTGATAGGTCTGTTTGCCCGGCATGAAGAAGCTTACCTCGACTACATGGAATTTCGCGTGTTGCTGGAGTCCAAAGCCGCCGGTCTGGCCGCAGAGCGGGCGACGGAATTTGACCGGCAGATCATCCAGTCGAAGTTCGACGCTATGGCCGAACTCCATGAGCAGGATGACCCCAACGTCGGGGCTGAACTGGATGCCGATTTCCACCATTCCATCGCCGAAGCCACCCACAACCCAATGATGATTTTTTCGCTGCGCTCGATCTTTGAGCTGATCCGGCAAGGCGTGTTTTACAATCGGTACGTGGTCTACCTCGAAGCTGGCGGTAAAGATCAGCTGTTGGCGCAGCACCAAGCCATATGTGCTGCGATCATCGCCGGAGACGTCGCCGGAGCGGAGCAGGCAATGAGCGATCATCTGACCTTCATCATCAACTTTTTCAGCGACGCTAAGCGAATGCGACAGCGATTTGAAACTGCCAGATTGAGAGCAGAAACTTACGGATTTGAGGCCTGATTTTGCGCGGTGGTATTGTTTTCAGACCAATTTTCGGTATAGATTTCAGGGTATCGGTGAGAAACTCCTAATTGTTGGTCTAAAATCATGCTGAATATGCCCAGCCCATCGTCTGCGGTTCTGGCCCGTCGCGAAACCATTGCGAGCGATCTGCGCCAATTGTTGGGTGACGATGAGCTGCTGATAACCTCTGCCAATGAGCTCAAGGGCTACGAGACCGACGGCCTCGCCTGCTACCGAACCGTGCCGATGCTGGTTGCCCTTGCGGAGACAACAGAACAGGTCGCGGCGGTGCTCAAGTACTGCAACGACAACGGCGTGCCTGTGATGGCGCGCGGTGCGGGGACTTCGCTGGCGGGCGGCGCGCTGCCGCAGCTCGACACCGTTGTTCTGGGGCTGTCGAAAATGAATGAAATTCTCGACGTGAATACGGAAAACAAAACGGCGGTGGTGCAGGCGGGGGTAACCAACAAGAACATCTCCGTGGCGGTGGACGATCTGGGCCTGTTCTATGCGCCGGACCCCAGCAGTCAGATTGCCTGTACGATTGGCGGCAATGTTGCGATGAACTCGGGTGGCGCGCACTGCTTGAAATACGGCGTGACGACCAACCACATTCTGGGCGTCAAGTTTGTCACCATGGATGGGGAAATCGTTGAAATCGGGGGGCAGGCTTATGATTTGCCCGGTTACGATTTGCTGGGGATGATCGTCGGCGCAGAAGGCCAGTTGGGGGTTGTGACCGAAGTCACCGTGCGCTTGATGGACAAGCCCGAAGCCGCGCGACCGCTGCTGGCAGGATTTGACTCAGCCCTGGACGCCGGTGCCTGTGTCGCTGCAATCATGGCAACAGGCCGAACCCCCGTGGCGATAGAATTCATGGACCGCCCGGCGATTCTGGCCTGTGAGCGGTTCACCGGCGCAGGCTATCCGGTCGAGGCGCAAGCCCTGCTGATCATCGAAGTTGAGGGCAGTGAGGCGGAAATTGCCGAAGAGCTTGCCTTTGTTGAAGGCATGGCGCGCGATCATGGAGCGATCTCATTGCGCGTCGCGGAGGATTTTGCCTCAGCCGAAAATATTTGGAAGGGCCGCAAGAGTGCCTTTGGTGCCATCGGTCAAATATCGCCGGATTACCTCTGCATGGACGGCACCATTCCCGTGACCAAGCTGCCCGACGTTCTGGAACAGATCTACGCCATCGGCGCGCGTTTTGGCTTCGAAATCGCCAACATCTTCCACGCAGGCGACGGCAACATGCACCCGCTGATCATGTACGACAGCCACCGTCCGGGCGTGCTCGATGAGGTTGAGGCTTGCGGTGCGGAAATCCTCAAGGTGTGTGTTGATGCCGGTGGCTGCATTACCGGCGAGCACGGGGTCGGCATTGAAAAGCGGGATCACATGCCGCTGATGTTCAGCCCAGCCGAACTCAACCAGATGAAGGAAATCAAGCGTCAGTTTGACCCGCAATGGCTGTTGAACGGCGGTAAGGTCTTCCCGCTGGAGGAGGATGGTGTACCCGCTGGTCAGGTCGTTCCCGGCCGGGCGGCGGCTTGATGAAAGCGGCCGAAACAGGAGCGCAGGCACCCAACAGCCTGATCTTCGACACCCCTGAGGCCCTCGCCAGCCACGTCGCTCAACTTGATCAGCCAATCGCCGTTCAGGGCGGTGGCAGCAAGGCCGGTATCGGATACCCGGTCGACGCGGCGCCCGTGTCCACGCTGGGCCTGGCGGGGGTCACTTATTTTGAGCCCAAGGAGTTTGTGCTGGGTGCGCGGGCAGGGACCTTGATCACCGATCTGCAGGCGGTGTTGGACGAGCACGATCTGATTCTGCCGTTTGAGCCGATTGCGCTGGGCGGAGAACCCACCCTTGGCGGCGTGATCGCCACCAACCTTGGCGGCGCGGAGCGGGAGAGCCTTGGGGCTCCCCGGGATAACGTGCTGGGCGCGCAGTACATCAACGGTAAGGGCGAGTTGCTCAAGGCCGGTGGTCGCGTTGTCAAAAACGTCTCTGGCTACGACATTCCCCGTGGGCTGAGTGGTTCCTGGGGAACGCTTGCCATCCTGACTGAAATCACCATCAAGGTCCTGCCCAAGGCCCGCGCAGTGGCGCAGACCGGCGAAGGGCTCGATGCTGTCATGGCTTCACCGTTTGTCTGGCGGTTGAGCCTGCCGCGTGACCGGGCGGGAGACATTGCGGCGGCTTGGCCGGGCGTGATGGCCCAGCAGTGGGACGGCGCTTTGCTGTGGCTGGGTGGCGAGGCAGAAGCGCTGCAAGGGCGCGATATCCATGCGCTCGCAGCGGCAGCGGGCGGTCATGCGCTGCTGGTCCAAAGCCCGCTCGAACACCGCCGGCATAACCCCTGCTTCCAACCGCTCAGCGACGGCAATATCGCCCTGCATCGCCTGCTCAAACGCGCTTTTGACCCCGGCGGAATGCTCAACCCTGGCCGCATGTACGAGGGGATTTAGACCATGCAGACTTTCTTTAAGGACGGCATGATCAAAGACGCGGAAACTCAGCGTTCTGAAGCCATTTTCCGGAATTGCGTACATTGCGGCCTGTGCACTGGCACCTGTCCGACCTATCAGCTG
>PAFB01000017.1 GCA_002700865.1 Rhodospirillaceae bacterium | reverse complement strand
GTGCCGCCAGACCTTGTCGGGGTTTATGCCAATGAAGGAATAGCGCCCGAGGCTCTCACCGCCTTCAACGCTCTCGAACATCAGCCCGAGTTCGTCAAACGCGCCCAGTTTGAGAGCCGCTGTGACGGTCGTTTCCAGCTCTGCCGAAATCGTTTCCCAAAGGAGAAAGCCCTGCCCCGCCGCGCGTGCGGCGACATAGCTATCGAATGCCGAATTTGCCGTCATTTCCCGTCCAAAAGCTTAGAGGGCTTCAATCGAAATGGTTTACGTGACTAAGCGAAGGGGCAGGCCCTACATGGGTTCGTAGCCACCCCCGAGGATCGAAGTCGGGTTGTCGATGCGGATTTGACCATAACCGCCCGAGCGCATGTCGAGGTAAGCGTTCAAGCCAGACTCGATGGCGCGCTCGAAAATCCGGTCATTGATCTGGACATTGACCGTCTCCCGAACCGCTGTTCTGTAGGCGCGCTGCATCGCATCATCATACTGCACCGCCAAACGGTAGCGAATGGTTTCCAGCGCTTCAGCATCTCTTTCAGGATCAGCGGGGTGAATTTTGCTGAGCAGTACAATGTCGTACCGCGCATTGTTTCCGCCTCCCACAATGTCGCCAGCGGCTGCGCTTCGGATGGCGTCAACCGGCAGGCCTGACCGCAGGAGTTCCGCTGGCGTCTCCGCAAAAGCGCTTTCCACTTCCAGACCAGCAGCGTCGGCGTACTCCCTCAGGCTCTCGATATCCGATATCTGAGAAAGCGCCACCTGGCCGAGGCCCGTCAGCATGTCCATGCGGACGGTGTCATCAAAGGCGCGGACCAGGTCCGGCTTTGCTTCTTCGAAGGTCATTGGCCGCGCTTCTTCAACGCTATCAACCCGAACAATGAACAGCCCTTCTTGCCCGTACGAATTACGGAACCCGACGGCGCCCACCGGTGCGGTAAAGATTTCAGTGGTTATTTTGCTGTTTGATGGCAGTCCTTCGACACGCGCATCTCGGCCCGACTGTGCGACTTTGCCCGACACCACAGGCAGTTCCGCCATCGCAGCCGCCTCTTCCAAAGTCATAGAGCCAACCAGCCCATCCAACTCGGCAAAGCGCGCGTTCAGAACTGTGGAAGCCTGCGGCCCGGCAATATACTCAATCGCAGTCTGCCGGTATTCGGCGCTAGGCCGGGGTTCTTCCTTATCGATCCCGTAAATTTCAATCAGGGTGTAGCGGTTATTGTCCTCAATCGGATCGAGAATCCCGATTTCGGTGGTTGCCGTGAAGGCTTCGTTGACCGCCGCACGACCATAGGTAATGGAACGGAAACCCAAGTCTGTCGGGGCCGAAGCGCCGTATGCCATGGCGGCATCCTCAAACGCCTGCCCTTCGCGGACGGCTTTGACGATCTGGTTAGCGGTTGCGAAGTCATTGACGACCAATTGGCGAAGCTCCCACTCGGTTTGGGTCTCCAGCTGAGCCACGTAGTTTTCGTAAGCTGTCTGAATATCTTCTTCGGTCACTTCAATGGTGGGAATCAAATCTTCAGGGGTGAGGAAGATACCAACAAACTCGCGGTATTCTGGGCGCTGGTAGTCATCCGGATTTTCTTCCTGAATGGCGCGCAGTTCAGCGTCCGTCGCTGAGGGCAAATCTATGTCGTAACCGTTGATGGAGAAATGCGTGACATCGTAGCGCGTCCAGGCGGTGTTGAACTGTGCCATGGCGTGCACGTCGGGCGCAGCAGCAAGTGGTTCGTCGTCGTTCTCGGGAAAGGCGATATCGTCAGCCACTTCAAACAGTCGGGTTGAGGCTATCTCTTCGCTGACCTCACGCAGGTAGCCGCGTTCAGTTCGGCCATTGGCCATCAGAGCCCGCGCCATCCGGCTTTCGCTGAATGCGCCGGTCATGTGGTCAGTGAAGACCGCTTCGATGTAACCGGTCAGGTCTTCCGAAGATGCCGCGATGCGCATGTTTGCCGCTTGGGACTTGAAGGCGACTTCGTTTACCAGCTGTGCCTCAGTGGCTTCGCGAACCTGGTCGAGGAGACCAATGCGCTCGAAGGCTTCCTTGGTGTCTAACTCTTGGCCAAGACGTTCAAAGGTGCGACCCAAGTCGCGAAAACTGGTTCGCGCCTGTGTAGCGATCTCCAACTCGTCGATGTTTTGACCATCAGCCTTGATGCCGGCACTGAGGCTATTGGTGGTCAAAAGGCTCATGGAACCGAGAACACCGGAGCCCAAAAGCATAAACGCCAAAAAGATCAAAACAGCCTTACCTGCCCAGGACTGCGCAAACGCGCGAAGACCACCCATCATGATATAATCTGCCTACCGCCAGTTATTTTTCACCCTTTCGCCCGTTCGTTCAAAAACGAGCAGTTCAGGGCACATTTGGTTATTTCTGCGCCATACGCAAATCAAGGAGTCGTATGCGCGCAGCGCTTTCGCGTGACAGACCACAAAATGCCCGTCTAAACAAGGTGAAGCAGCATTTCGGAAAGCTAAGGGGACGTCTAAAATGTTTATTGCGGGTAATTGGAAGATGAACGGCACAGTTGCAGAAGCAACGGCGCTTGCGCGGGCGCTTGTCGACGGCTTGCCCGCAAACGCGCCAACCACTGCCGTTTTCCCACCTGCCGTTCACCTCGCCGCGGTCGGGGAAGTCCTGAAGGGATCACCCATTTTCATGGGCGGACAGGACTGTTCGGGCGCAGAAAAGGGCGCCCATACAGGCGATATCTCAGCCGCCATGCTCGCCGATATCGGCGCTCGGGGCGTCATCATCGGCCATTCTGAGCGTCGAACCGATCACGGCGAAACCGATGCGGAAATCCAGCAGAAGGTTGAGGCCGGGCTGGGCGCTGGTCTGGGGGTGGTTCTGTGCGTGGGCGAAACGCTGGCAGAGCGCGAAAGCGGTGCGGCTCAATCGGTTGTTCGCGAACAGCTCGAAGGCAGCCTGCCGAAGGTCTTTCCCGGCGGCAGCGTTGTCATCGCCTACGAACCGGTTTGGGCCATCGGCACCGGTAAAGTGGCAACAGTCGAGGATATCGCCTCAATGCACGGCATGATTCGCGCGTGGCTTGGCGAAAACCAACCCGAACTCGCCCAAACCTTCATTCTCTATGGCGGATCAGTCAAACCCTCCAACGCAGCCGAGATTTTTGCCCTCGACGAGGTTGGCGGCGCACTGGTGGGCGGTGCCAGCCTCAAAAGTGATGATTTTCTGGGGATTATCGCAGCTGCCATGAAACCTTAGTGCGTTCAAACACTTCACTTCTTGGTCTGCATGGCTTACCTACGGCTGAAACCTAATGCGATAATGAGATTTGCGGCATGGACATCATCACCGGTCTTCTTTTGACGATCCAGATTCTTGTAGCTTTCGCGCTGATTGCGATTGTGCTGATCCAACAGACGGATAATTCCGGCTTGGGTCTGGCGGGGTCCAGCGGTGGCGGCGATGGCGGCTCTCTGCTGCAAACACGGGCTTCGGCAAGTTTCCTGACCCGTGCAACCTCCGTCCTCGCCGTCACTTTCATGGCGGTAAGCCTGGCTCAAGGCGTGATGGCGGGCGGATACGGGTCTTCGGGCGGATTCATTTCCAACACTCTGGGTTTGACCGAACCAACGGCTGAAGTGGATAACTCAGCTCTGGCAAACCCCATCGTTTTTGATCAAACGGTCGATACTGAGGATGGCGGCGATACCTCTAACCTGCTGTTTAACCCGGATATCTCCCTGGAAACGCCACCGGCGGCTGAAGAAGCCCCGGCCGAAGCAGGTTCAACCGACTCGCAATAACGGCACAGCTGCTGTCCAACAACGGGAGATGCGTGGTGAAGACTCTTCTTGCGTCTCCTCCAAGTCATGCGCATAACAAACGCCCATGACACGGTATATTTTTATCACTGGTGGCGTGGTTTCCTCGCTGGGCAAAGGCTTGGCAAGTGCGGCGCTGGCCTCCTTACTTCAGGCGCGCGGATACAAGGTTCGCCTGCGTAAGCTCGACCCTTATCTCAACGTCGACCCAGGCACGATGAGCCCCTATCAGCACGGTGAAGTTTTTGTGACCGACGACGGCGCGGAAACTGATCTGGATTTGGGTCACTACGAGCGCTTTACAGGAGTTTCCGCTCTGCAGTCGGACAACGTGACGACGGGGCGAATCTACTCCGACATTCTGGCCAAGGAACGCCGGGGTGATTATCTGGGCGCAACGGTACAGGTCGTTCCCCACGTTACCAACGCCATCAAAGATTTCGTCGTCGCGGACCTCGAAGCCGAAGATTTCGTTATCTGTGAGATTGGCGGCACCGTCGGTGACATCGAAGCCTCACCCTTCCTCGAAGCCATCCGCCAACTCGGCTACAAACTGGGCCGTGAGCGGGCGTTGTTCATGCACCTGACGCTGGTGCCTTACATCGCTGCAGCGGGCGAGCTTAAGACGAAACCGACCCAGCATTCGGTCAAGGAACTTCAGTCTGCTGGCATCCACCCTGACATTCTGCTGTGCCGCGCTGATCGCGAAGTGCCCGCCGCAGAACGCCGCAAAATCGCGCTGTTCTGCAACCTCGAAGAAAGCGCGGTTATTCAGGCGCTGGATGTGGACAGCATTTACCGCGTGCCGCTGAGCTACCATGCAGAAGGCCTCGACTGCGAAGTGCTGCGCCACTTCGACCTGAGCACGCCCATGCCCGACCTCTCGCGCTGGGAAAACATCGTTAAGCGTGTGACAGAGCCAGAAGGCAAAGTGACCATCGGTGTGGTCGGCAAATACGTTAATCTGCTTGATGCTTATAAATCACTGGCCGAAGCCCTGACGCACGGCGGTATTGCGAACAACGCCAAAGTGGAACTCCGCTGGATCGACTCTGAAGTATTCGAAGAGGAAGACCCCGAGGTTCACTTGAGCGGCGTTCACGGCATTCTCGTTCCCGGCGGCTTTGGCGAACGCGGGTCGAGCGGGAAAATCGCGGCGGTGCGCTATGCCCGCGAACGGCAAATACCGTACTTCGGGATCTGTTTTGGTATGCAAATGGCCGTCCTGGAAATGGCGCGTCATATGGCTGGGATCGAAAACGCTGGCTCCACCGAATTCGGCGCGACCAACCAGCCGGTTGTCGGCCTGATGACCAAATGGCAGCGGGACGGCGATGTGGAACGCCGGGGCGATGACGATGATCTGGGGGGCACCATGCGGCTGGGCGCGTATGACTGCGCGCTGATGCCAAACACACGCGTCGCGGAAATCTACGCCGCCGATATGATCAGCGAACGCCACCGCCACCGTTACGAGGTCAACCCGACTTACCGGGCTGAGTTGGAGAAAGCAGGGGTGGTCTTTTCCGGCCTGTCGCCCGATGGCCGCTTGCCCGAAATTATCGAGCTGCCAGAATCTGAACACCCTTGGTTCGTCGGTGTCCAATTCCATCCAGAGCTCAAGTCACGCCCGTTTGAACCTCACCCCCTGTTTGTGTCATTCATTCACGCCGCCGTCACAAAAAGCCGGTTAGTCTAGCGGGCTAAGGCGGGTCTAGGCATGGGTTGCTCATGCCGCGTTTGCGTTGATTGACCTACCAAGATGTCGCGGGGGCGATTAGAGAGAACTGAGTATTTCTTCCGCGCAGCCCTTGCTTGCCAAAGCAAAGGCGCTGCGCAGGCCTTTCAGACCCAGACAAGAAGTTGACCCCACACGATGACCTCAACCGCCATCCTCGATATCCTCGCCCGCCAAATCCTCGATTCGCGGGGCAACCCAACAGTGGAGGTCGATGTCCTGCTTGAAGACGGCTCCCTGGGCCGTGCCGCGGTACCCAGCGGCGCCTCAACCGGGGTTCACGAAGCGGTTGAGCGTCGGGATGGAGGCGATGCCTGGAAGGGCAAGGGCGTTTCTGAAGCTGTGCGCGCGGTCAATACCGAGCTGTTCGAAGCCGTTTCTGGTCTGGATGCTATGGATCAGGTCGGGATTGACCGATCCATGATCGAACTCGACGGCACAGCCAACAAAGGCCGCTTGGGTGCCAACGCCATTTTGGGCGTATCGCTCGCCGTGGCCAAAGCATCGGCTGAATCACTCGGTCTGCCGCTATACACCTACCTCGGTGGTCGCATGGCACAGCGCCTGCCCGTCCCCATGATGAACATCATCAACGGCGGCGCGCACGGCGACAACAAGGTCGATTTTCAGGAATTTATGATTATGCCTGCTGGTGCAGAGACCTTTTCTGAAGGCTTGCGCTGGGGCACTGAAATTTTCCATACGTTGCGCGGCCTGCTCAAAGACGCTGGTCACAACACCAACGTCGGCGATGAAGGCGGCTTTGCGCCTAATCTGGACAGTACCAAAGATGGTCTGGATTTCGTCATGAGAGCCATTGAAACAGCGGGCTACAAGCCGGGTGAACAATTGTGTCTGGCGCTCGACGTCGCATCGACCGAGTTTTTCGTTGATGGCCAGTACCGGCTCGACGGCGAAGGCCGTAGCCTCGCACCGAACGATATGGCCGCTTACCTCGCGGAGTTGGCTGCTGCCTACCCGATCCGTTCGATCGAAGATGGCTTGGCCGAAGACGACTGGGATGGCTGGGCGCACCTCACGGCTTTGGCCGGGGACAAGGTTCAACTCGTCGGCGACGACCTGTTTGTCACCAACCCGGAACGTCTGGCACGCGGTATCAAAGACGGTGTCGGCAATTCGATCCTGATCAAGGTGAACCAAATCGGCACTCTGACGGAAACTCTGGAAGCGGTGGACATGGCACACCGCGCAGGCTTTACCGCCGTCATGTCTCACCGCTCCGGCGAGACCGAAGACACCACGATTTCTGACCTCGACGTTGCGACCGGCTGTGGACAGATCAAAACCGGCTCGCTGTCACGTTCTGACCGGATCGCAAAGTACAACCAGTTGCTGCGGATTGAGCAGCAATTGGGCGAGGCCGCGGTTTATCCCGGTTTCGGGTGCTTTCGCGTCGGTCACTAGCGACGACGCCCGCATCGAAAGGAAAGGCACACCATGAATTGCGCTGCGCTCCTGCTTGCTGCCGGGTCGGGTACGCGATTCAGTGCCGACCAACCCAAGGTTCTTGCCCCTCTCAATGGTCAGCGCGTGGTTGCCTGGTCCCTCGATGCTCTGGTTGCTGCAATTACGATTAACCATATTGTGGTTATGGTGTCTGAAGACACCATGGACGCGGTTGCTGAAATTGTCGAAACACTGGAAACAGACAAGATTTTGGACATCGTGCTGGGCGGTACTGAGCGACAGGAAACCGTTCATCGCGGCCTCGAACATCTCAGCGGCGAAGAAGCCCCTGATTTTGTCATGATCCATGACGCGGCGCGTCCGGGTCTGCGGACTAACGATGTCGAGCGCATGGTTCAGCGGCTAGGGCAGATGCAGACCAAGGGCCTGAGCGCCGGCATCCCCGCGTCTGACACGCTCGTTCGTGTTGATCGTGCTTCCTCTTACCTCAGCCCGATTGAACGCTCAGAAGTCTATCGAGTGCAGACGCCGCAAGGCTTTCCTTTTGCCGCGGTTTTAGCGGCGCACAGGGCGCTGGAAGAAGAGATATTTACCTGCGACGCGACGCTGTTTCAGGATCATGGCGGTCAGGTCGAAATCATGACGCTGCCCCAGCCCGAACGCCTGATGAAGCTGACTTACGCAGACGACCTTGAAGCGCTTTCCCTCGTCCTCGACCGCCAGCCTCAGCCCGATCAAGGAACGCAGGCCATGGAACCTCGGATGGGGACAGGGTTTGACGTACATGCTTTCGGGGAGCCGGATACCGATGGCGCGCTGGTGCTCTGTGGTTTGACGCTGCCCGGTGAGCAGCCGCTCAAGGGACATTCTGACGCTGATGTCGCCTTACACACGATCACTGATGCGATTTATGGCGCGCTGGCAGAGGGTGATATTGGCCAGCACTTCCCGCCCTCTGATCCGCAATGGCAAGGCGCGCCGAGCACCCATTTCCTTGAACACGCAGTTGAAAGGGTCGCCGCGCGGGGTGGACGCATCGCGCATGTGGACCTGACAATCATCTGCGAAACACCGAAAATCGGCCCCCACCGCGACGCCATGCGCGCCCGTGTCGCAGACATTATGGACTTGCCGGATACCCGCGTTTCAGTCAAAGCGACAACAACGGAAGGGCTTGGGTTCACCGGACGTGGTGAGGGAATTGCTGCGCAGGCCGTTGTGACGCTCATGCTACCCGCACATGATCAATGAGTGCCGAGATGAGCCTGAAAAGCCAAAACCGTGAATTGGCGCGCAAGGTAATCGATGAATTCCAACGCGTTGGATGGCGGCTCGCCGTGGCAGAGAGCTGCACCGGTGGGCTGATTGCAGCGGCCCTGACAGCCGAAGAAGGCGCGTCATCCGTGCTGGACACCGCGATCATCGCCTACGCCAACGAAGCCAAAGAACAGCTGCTGGGCGTGCCCAAGCAAATGATGATCGACAACGGCGCTGTTTCTGCGCCTGTGGCCCGTCATATGGCCGAAGCTGCGCGCAACGTGGTCTGGTCTGACGTAGGGATCGGGGTTACGGGCGTCGCTGGACCAAGCGGGGGTACCGCTGACAAACCGGTCGGGCGCATTTATCTCGCAATTTCCAGTCCGCTCGGCGAGCACTCCATGGAGCATGATTTCGAGGGCGACCGAGACGCTGTGCGGTCTCAGACCGTTGCAGGAGCGCTTGAAGTCTTGCTGGCTTTATCGGCGGCGGGATCGCCGTAGAGCTGATAGGCCCGCTTCTCAAACGCGCCGATCAGCCGCTTTTGCGCCTCTTCAAAAAGAGGCTCCAGCAAGCGCTGTAACAGCGCGCTGCGGAATGCAAAATCCACGTGGATGTCGATTTCAGTGCTCTTGCCATCCGGTGCCAGCCGAAAGCGCCAGTTGTTGGTCATATGCTTGAACGGACCTTCGACCAGCGCCGTATCAATGGCTAAGGCGTCGCGGTTCATGGATACGCGCGACGTAAAGCGTTCCCGCACCATTTTGAACCCGATCACCAAATCAGCAACGATCTGCTCATCCGAGCGTTCCCGGATGCGGCTGGCGACACACCACGGCAGAAATTCGGGGTATTGATCGATATCAACGACCAAATCGAACATCTGTTCGGGTAAAAAAGGAACTATTCGAGTTTGCTTAACAACAGGCATATCCTGCAACTATGACTGCGCGCGCGCGAATACAAGACTTGATTGGAGCCTGTGCGCTTTTGCCTGCTTTGCTTATGGCGCTGGGCGGGCGAGCCGGGGCGTTGGAAGTGCTGGGAGGACCGGAGCCGTGCCCCTTGCTGCTCAGCGACAATGGGCCGGATCTTACTGACGTCGCAGGGTCACTGGGGCGGGTGATGTTTCCGAATGCGCCGCAACAGTCGGGCGACGCCTCGCACCAAACGGTGGTCACAGCCATGTTGATCGCTCCCGACCTGCTGCTGACAACAGCCCATGCCTTTTATCACACCGATACAGACACAGCCCCCGGGCCCCGTACCGGGGGATCTGCCGCGGGCACAGATGCGAGCCGTTTGCACGATTGAGCGGGAAACGCGGGCGTTTCGCTGGATTGCGTGCCATGGCATGCGATTCTTGCCAGCTTTCGCCCCGGATCACACAGAAACCGGCGAGCGCAAGGTCCGCCATTGCCTGCACTTTGCCGCCTACCCCGGCGCGGATGGCTTGGGGCAGGAAGCAGTCTGTGTGCTAACCCGGCCTGCTGCTCTGTCCGAGTCTCCCCTGCCCCTGTCCCCAGCGGAAACAATCGATCCATCACTCCCTGTGCTGGTCCCTTTCATGGCCCAGCGCCTATCCAAGACGCAAGCGACGCGCTGGGATGCGGTTGTGGCTGAGTTTTGTCAGGTCATCGTTGACCGTTCTCTGCTGCGACCCGGTTCGTTTGCAGGACCCTCCGGGCATGCCTTGCGGCATTACTGCGCGATCTGGCCGGGCGGCTCTGGCGCGCCAGTGCTCCAGCGCTCGCTAACCGGCGGCTCTCTGGAGATCATCGGGATTCATCTGGGTGAGCGCTACACCAGAGGGGATATTGTCCGGCAAGTCGGCGACCGCCGCTTCGTCGCACCGCACCGGTTTAACGGCCGAACCGCCAACGTCGCCGTCAGCACCAAAAGGCTCGCTGTTCTGCTAGAGGCGCTGGATTAAGCCGACTTGGCCCGCGCTGCCCGCAACCGCTCAAAATCTTCACCGGCGTGATAGGACGACCGGGTCAGCGGCGTGGCTGAAACCATCAGAAAGCCCTTGCCGTAGGCCATAGTTTGATACTCGCGAAACTCGTCAGGCGTGATAAAGGCGGCGACTGCGTGGTGTTTGGGCGTTGGTTGCAGGTACTGGCCGATGGTCAGGAAATCCACATCAGCGGCGCGCAAATCGTCCATGACTTGCGCGACTTCCTGCTTACGCTCCCCCAAGCCGACCATAATGCCTGACTTGGTAAAGGTCTGCGGGTCGCGCTCTTTGACATTGGCGAGCAGGCGGAGCGACTCAAAATAGCGCGCACCGGGCCGCACTTCGGCATAGAGGCCGGGGACGGTTTCCAAGTTGTGGTTGAAAACGTCGGGCTTGGCGTCAGCTACAATTTTCCAGGAATCCCGCTTGCGCAGGAAATCAGGGGTCAGCACTTCGATTGTTGTGCCGGGGGACGCCTGCCTGATGGCTTCTATGGTCGCTGCAAAATGCCCCGCACCGCCATCGTCCAAATCGTCCCGATCCACCGATGTAATGACGACATGGCTCAATGCCATGGTTTTCACAGCCTGCGCGACATTGGTTGGCTCAAACGGATTGAGCGCACCCGGCTTGCCCGTGGTGACGTTGCAAAAGGTGCAGGCGCGGGTACAAACCTCGCCCATAATCATCATCGTTGCGTGCTTCTTAGCCCAGCACTCGCCGATGTTGGGACAGCCAGCCTCTTCGCAAACAGTCGTCAGCGACAAAGACCGCATCAGGTCGCGCGTTTCCTTGTAGCCCTCGGACGTGGGCGCCTTGACGCGTATCCAGTCCGGTTTTTTCGGCTGCGGCGCGCTGTCGGGGCGATGGGCCTTTTCTGGGTGGCGAAACTGTTCCGTCATGATGAATCCTAAAAATGCACCGCCTTGTCGTAAGCGTCCAACACTGACTCATGCATCATTTCTGACAGCGTCGGATGCGGGAAGACCGTGTGCATTAGGTCCTGTTCCGTGGTTTCTAATGACTTGGCAATGCCAAAGCCCTGAATCAACTCCGTCACTTCGGCACCTATCATGTGCGCGCCGAGTAACTCGCCGGTTTTGTCGTCAAAGACTGTCTTCACCAGCCCTTCTGGCTCACCCAAAGCGATTGCTTTGCCATTACCAACAAAGGGGAAGCGACCCACGCGCACCTTGTGGCCTGCGGCCTTGGCCTGTGCCTCTGTCAAACCCACTGAAGCCACCTGAGGCCGTGCGTAGGTACAGCCGGGAACGCCGCTGGTGTCGAGCGGATGAACGCCCTCGACGCCTGCGATTTTCTCAACCGCGATGATGCCCTCATGGGAAGCCTTGTGCGCCAGCCACGGCGGGCCCGTCAAATCCCCGATTGCCCACACACCGGCCTCGCCTGTCTGTCCATAAGCGTCCGTGGTGATGTGGCTGCGATCCACTTTCACCGCTGTTCCGTCAAGGCCAATGTCTTCGACATTACCAACAATGCCAACGGCGGAAATCAAGCGGTCAACCTTGAGGTTCTCGGTCTTGCCATCGGCCATTTCGATGGTTGCGGTCAGATCGTTTTTGCCCCGCTGAACGCCCGTTACTTTGGCAGATGTGATGATATTGATGCCCGCTTTGGTAAAGGCTTTGTGCGCCAGCGCGCTGATTTCCTCGTCTTCAGCCGAGAGAATGCGATCGACAACTTCAACGACCGTTACCTCGACGCCCAAATCATTATAAAAACTGGCAAATTCAATGCCGATAGCGCCTGAGCCAACGACCAGCATCGTCTTGGGCAAGGAATCCGGCACCATGGCTTCGCGGTAAGTCCAGACCAATTTACCATCAGGCTCCAGCCCCGGCAGCACGCGGGCGCGGGCACCGGTTGCGAGGATCGTATTCTTGGCGCTCAGTACGTTTTTCTTGCCGTTCTTGTCGGTGACTTCGACCTTACCTTTGCCCGCAAGTTTGCCACTGCCTTCGATCACCGGAACCTTGTTCTTTTTCAACAGGAAGCCCACGCCCTGGCTGAGCTGCTTGGCGACGCCGCGTGAGCGCTCGATGATCTTGTCGAGATCAAAGGTGACATTTTCCGCCTTCCAGCCATAGGCAGCTGCGTTCTGGATCAAGTGACCGACTTCTGCCGAGCGCAGCAGGGCTTTGGTTGGGATGCAGCCCCAGTTCAGGCAAATACCGCCCAAGTGTTCGCGCTCGACCACACACGCCTTCAGCCCCAGTTGAGCCGCGCGGATCGCCGCAACATAGCCCCCCGGCCCGCCGCCAATCACCACGATGTCGTAGGATGTTTCAGCCATGGATTGCGGTCTCCTAAATCAACAACGAAAGGGGGTTTTCCAGACGCCGCTGGAAAGTATTGAGCCAGCGTGCGCCGACAGCGCCATCGACGACACGATGGTCACAGGACAAGGTCGCCGACATGACGGTCGCGATTCCCAACTCGTCGCCGGCATCCGAACTGCGAACCACCGGACGCTTTTCGCCCTTGCCCACCGCGAGAATTGCACCGTGCGGCGGGTTAATGACGGCCGCAAATTCGCGAATGCCGAACATGCCAAGGTTGGAGATGGAGAAGGTGCCGCCCTGATACTCATGGGGCTTGAGCTTGCCATCACGGGCCCGCGAAGCGAGATCGATCATTTCTTCGCTGATCGCGCTCAACGACTTGGATTGAGCGTCGCGGATCACCGGCGTGATCAAGCCGCCTTCGGTCGCCACAGCGACGGCAACATCGGCTGACTGATACTTGAGAATGGCATCACCTGCCCAGCTGGCGTTTGTATCCGGTTCATCCATCAGCGCTTTGGCAGAGGCCAGAATGATCATGTCATTGACCGAAATTTTCACCCCCTCGGGCACAGCAGCATTCACCTGCTTACGCATGGCAAGCAAGGCGTCGAGTTCGATGTCGACGGTGAGATAAAAGTGCGGAACGGTCTGCTTGGCTTCCACCAATCGCCGCGCAATGGTTTTCCGCATCCCGGAAGCAGGGATTTCTTCGTAAGCCATTTCAAGCTGCCCAGCGATCTTGCGCGGATCGGGGCCGGTGCCAATTGCCAAGGGTGCTGTTGCAGCGCTACTTACAGTCCGCGCGGCAGTGCTGGCTTTGCCTGCGCCCGCTGCCATGGCAGCTTCCACGTCTCGCTTGACCACGCGACCGTTTGGACCGCTCCCGGCGAGAACGGTAATGTCGATGCTGTTCTGCTCAGCGATCCGCCGGGCCAGCGGCGAGGAGAAAACCCGCGTGCCGCTGTTTGAAGTTGCGGACGGGGTCTCGGATTGGGACGCGCTGGGGGCGGCCTCAGGTTTGGCGTCGCTTTTGGCTTGGGGTTCGGCGGCCTCTGGCGCTGTCTGTTGTTCCGGGGTGCTCTCGGCGGCTGGCGCAGGGATAGGCGCAGGGGTCTTGGCGCTGCCCGGTTGGATCGAGGCCGGGTCTTCACCGTCTTCGGCCAAAACAGCAATCACGGCATTGACGGCGACGCCTTCGGTGCCTTCGGCTACCACAATTTTTGCCACAACGCCTTCATCGACCGCTTCGACTTCCATGGTGGCTTTATCGGTTTCGATCTCAGCAATCACGTCGCCGCTGGAGACGGCATCGCCTTCCTTGACCCACCATTTCGCGAGCGTGCCTTCCTCCATGGTCGGAGACAGCGCCGGCATCAGAATATCAACGGACATGTTCTCAGGCCTCCGTGTAAGTCACTGCGCGAGCGGCGGAGACGATTTCATCTGCGCCGGGCAAAGCAAGCTGTTCGAGGTTTGCGGCGTAGGGCAAAGGCACGTCTTCCGCCGCGACCCGAGCCACCGGCGCATCAAGGTAATCAAAAGCTTGTTCCATCACCCGCATAGCGATTTCCGCCCCAACGCCGGACTGGCCCCAGCCTTCCTCAGCCGTCACCAGCCGGTTGGTTTTGCGCACCGATTGCAGGATGGTTTCTGTGTCGAGCGGGCGGATCGTGCGGAGGTCGATGACTTCTGCGGAAATCCCCTGTGCCTCCAGCATTTTGGCCGCTTCGAGCGCTTTCCCAACCATGATGGAAAATGCGGTGATCGTGACATCGGTGCCCTGTCGGACAACCTTGGCCTTGCCGATTGGCACGGTCCAGTCGTCGCTGTCCGGCACGTCGAACTTCTGGCCGTAAATCAGTTCGTTTTCCAGGAACACCACCGGGTTAGGATCACGGATGGCCGACTTGAGCAGGCCCTTGGCGTCCGCCGCAGAATAGGGCGAAACAACCTTCAAACCCGGCACGTGCGAATACCACGCCGCGTAGCACTGCGAGTGCTGCGCTGCGACCCGCGCCGCTGCGCCGTTGGGGCCTCGGAAGACAATCGGTGATTTGATCGCTCCGCCAGACATGTAAAGCGTTTTGGCGGCTGAATTGATGATGTGGTCGATGGCCTGCATGGCGAAGTTAAAGGTCATGAACTCAACAATCGGCCGCAGGCCGGCCATAGCTGCGCCGGTGCCAATACCGGCAAAACCATATTCGGTGATGGGCGTATCAATAACGCGTCGCGCGCCAAACTCATCGAGCAAGCCCTGGCTGACCTTGTACGCGCCCTGATACTCAGCCACTTCTTCACCCATAAGGAACACGCGGTCATCGTTACGCATTTCTTCGGCCATGGCATCGCGCAGCGCTTCGCGGACGGTTGTTTCAACCATAGCGCCGTCCCATTCGGGCTCAGGCTGCGCCACCTCGATCACCGCTTTTGCCGCCGCGGGGGCCGGGGTAGGCTCTGCTGGCGCTTCGGGCGGGGCTTGTGGGGTTTCTTCACTGACAGGTTCCGGCGCTGCACCTGAACTGACCTTGGCCGCTGCTGCTGAGGCGTCTTCACCTTCCTCAGCCAAAACGGCAATCACAGCATTGACGGCCACGCCCTCGGTGCCTTCAGCCACCATCAGCTTCGCCACGACGCCTTCATCGACCGCTTCGACTTCCATCGTCGCCTTATCGGTTTCGATTTCGGCGATAATGTCCCCGCTGGAAACCGGATCGCCCTCCTTGACCAGCCATTTGGCCAGTGTGCCTTCTTCCATGGTCGGCGACAGGGCCGGCATCAGAATATCAATTCCCATGATCGTGTTCTCCCTGTCTGGTTTAGGCGGTGAGGTAAACGTCGGTGTAGAGTTCTTCGAGCGCAGGCTCAGGTGAGGCCTGCGCGAAATCAGCCGATTTGGCGACGATGGCTTTGACATCCTTGTCGATCGCCTTCAGCCCGGCCTCGTCGATCAAGCCGCGTTCCAGCAATTTTTCACGCAAGCGCTCGATCGGATCCTGCTCTGTGCGGTACTTCTGCACCTCTTCCTTGGTGCGATACTTCGCCGGGTCGGACATGGAGTGACCTCTGTAGCGGTACGTCATGGCTTCCAACACAAACGGTCCTTTGCCGGATCGCACGTGCTTGACGGCTTTTGCAGCCTCTGTCGCCATGGCCTCGACGTCCATGCCATCGACCCGCGCACCGGGAATGCCGTAGGGTTTGCCGCGCGCTGCGTAATCAGTCACCGCCGCCGCGCGCTCGTTCGACGTACCCATGGCGTAGCGGTTGTTTTCACAAACGAACAGGATCGGCAGTTGCCAAAGCGAGGCCATGTTCATGGTCTCCGCAACCTGCCCCTGATTGGCGGCACCATCGCCGTAGTAGGCGACGGCGATACCGCCATCGTCGTTGTACTTGTGCGCAAACGCCAGGCCGCCGCCCAGAGCAACTTGCGCCGCCACGATGCCATGCCCGCCGAAGAATCGCTTCTCGGTCGAAAACATATGCATCGAGCCGCCCTTGCCCTTGGAATAGCCGCCCTCGCGTCCCGTCAATTCCGCCATCACGCCATCTGGATCCATGCCGGTTGCCAGCATGTGTCCGTGGTCACGATAGCCGGTGATAACGCTGTCTTTGCCGGTTTCCAGCTCGTGCTGAATGCCAACCACGACGGCTTCCTGACCGATATACAGGTGGCAGAAGCCGCCGATCAGCCCCATACCGTACAACTGCCCCGCCTTCTCTTCGAACCGGCGGATCAGCAACATGTCCTCGTAGAATTTGGTCAGTTGGGCGTCGTCGAACTGTTTGTTGGACGCGCGTTTAGCGGATTTCCGCGCCGTAGTGGACATAGCCCTGCCTCTGTTTGTGTGAAATCACTCAACTTGAGGCTAAAATACGCGGTTTTTCAGGAATTACAATGCGATCTAAGAATTTGTTTTTATTGCAATTTTTTTAAGTTAACCATTCAATGGTTAATCTTCCTTTGGATGGAGGATGATCATTTCATTTTCGCGAACAAACCCAAGCTCCATCCGCGCCCGCTCTTCCAGCATATCGACGTTAATCGGGGTATCGTAAAGCAGAGCCAGATCCCGCTCCAATTCGATCTTCTCGACTTCAAGCTCCGCAAGGATAAGGCTGGCGTCATCAAGTTCCCGCTGGATGGCAATATAGGCCAGCAAACCGCGTTCGCCGGTTACTAAGTGAAAGATGAAATACAAAGCTGCCGCCGTAAAAACAGCAACGGGCAGATACATTCGGGCAATTTGAGCGAGGCGTCTTGCGAGCATAAGGGGCCGTATGAAAAATTTGATGGAAGGGCCGAATTGGACCCTAATAAAACTTTAGATAAACACTTAATTCGGCGCATAATATAGCCCAGCCGTTGCCCGATGGCGACCCCTCGCGTAGGTCAACCGACATGACAACCCTTCAGACCCCAACCAACGCGCCGAAAAAGACTCCCTGTTCCGACCAGCTTGAGCGGCTGGGTTGGCAGGATCGTGTGCTGCTGGCGCCCATGTCTGGTGTAACCGACCGACCTTTCCGCGACTACATCCGGAACCTCGGTCAAGGTCAGGTCGTGACCGAGATGATTGCGTCTGAGGCTGCAATTCGACAGGTCAAAGACAGTCGCAAGCTCAATCAGGCCATTGATGACGAGCCGGGCATCATTGTTCAGTTGGCCGGAACCGAACCGGCGCTGATCGCCGAAGCGGCTCGCATTATGGAAGCGCGCGGCGCGCACACAATCGACCTGAACTTCGGTTGCCCAGCCCGCAAAGTCGTGAACAAGGCCAGCGGCTCTGCGCTGATGCGGGATGAAGCGTTGTGCGGCGCGATCTTTGATACTGTCCGAGCCGCGATCCAGGTGCCGCTTACAGTGAAGATGCGACTGGGGTGGGATGACGACACGCTGAACGCGCCAAAATTGGCTCGGATGGCGCAAGAGGCGGGCCTTGATGGCATCACGGTTCATGGCCGAACCCGCTGCCAGTTCTACAAAGGTGAGGCAAACTGGGAGAAAGTCGAACTGGTGCAAGCGGCGACATCGCTGCCGCTGCTGGTCAATGGCGACATCCGCACCCTCGCCGACATTGATTTGGCCTTGAAGCAGTCTGCAGCTGTGGGCGTCATGATTGGCCGCGCGGCGCAGGACCGGCCTTGGCTGTTGGATCAGGCCGTAGACCACCTCGCCCAGCGCACGCCCAAACCGGCACCAAAGGCTGCCGAACGTCACGCCGGGCTTTGCGACTTGATTGAGCGCATGTTGTGCTATCATGGCCCGGCCCACGGCCTGCGTCAGGTGCGCAAGCATGTTTCGTCCGCCTTGGTTGGCATTGACGGCGCGGGGGCTTATCGTAAAGCGGCAAACACAACCGACGACCCTGCTGTGATGTTGAGGCTGATCAACGACTTTTTTGTTCAGGCCGCAGCGCAGGAACAGACACCCATAAAGCCGGATGCAAATCTGGCTTTGGCAGCATGACAGGCCATGGAACTAACACCCGATACAATCCTTGAGGGCCTCCCTCACCCGGTTCTTGTTCTTGATGGCGACGATTTTGTGGTTTTCGCCAATCCCGCAGGTGAGGACTTGTTGCAGCATTCCAATGATGCACTGCGCGGCACGAGGCTGACGGACTATATCCTCGAAGACAGCCCGCTGATCAGCCTGATTTCACTGGCGCGGTCACGCCGGAATTCAGCCAGTGACTTTGATATCCGGCTGGAAAGCCCCCGGATTGGCGAACACAGCGTCACCGCGCACGTTGCGCCGCTCGCGACCGGTGGCGGCGGGACGGATGGCGGTGCCGTTGTGGTGAGTTTATTGCCGCGCGGGATGACCGATGCACTGGACCAGCAGCTTACCAACATGAACGCCGGACGTTCCATGTCATCCATGGGTTCAATGCTGGCCCATGAGATCAAGAACCCGCTGGCGGGGATGAAGGGTGCTGCCCAGTTGCTGTCGCTCAGCATCGACGACGAGGAAGACCGCCAGCTGACAGCGTTGATCGAAGAAGAAACCGACCGGATCGCCAGCTTGATTGAGCGGATGGAGGCCTTTGGAAACTTTGAGAGCAACGTCGCAGAGCCGGTGAACATCCACGAAGTCCTGAACCACGCTCTAACATTGGCAGAAAACAGCTTCGGCGCGAGCGTCACCTTCCACCGCGACTTTGACCCCTCCCTGCCTAATGTTGCCGGCCACAAGGATTCGTTGATCCAAGTGGTGCTGAACCTCATCAAGAACGCCTGCGAAGCGGTGCCGGATGAACGCGGTGAAGTCACCCTTTCCACCCGATATCGACTGGGCACCCGCATCGCCCCCGGCGGATCAGGTGAACGCGTCGAATTGCCGCTTCATGTCATGATTACCGACAATGGATCGGGCATTCCAGAACCCCTCGGTGACGCCGTCTTTGACCCTTTCGTCACCAGCAATAAAGCGAAAGGGACGGGGCTGGGCTTGGCTTTGGTATCGAAACTGACTGATGATATGGGTGGTTTTGTGGACTTTGAGTCCGAGCCCGGCAAAACAGTTTTTCGCCTGCAATTGCCCATGTATTGAGCATTTGGGCTTTTCGCCAAGGTGAAGTCGCGCTAGATGCTTAAATATGATGCAATCGAACGCCACAATTCTTATCGCCGATGATGATAGAGCGATCCGGGCCGTGCTGTCCCGCGCCCTGGGTCGCGTCGGCCATCGTGTCCGCGCCACGGGAAATGCCTCAACGCTGTGGCAGTGGGTGCAGGCGGGCGATGGCGACTTGGTGATTACGGACGTTCATATGCCAGACGGTGACGGGTTGGAGCTTGTTCCGCGCATCCGCGCTCTGAGGCCCGACATGGCCGTTATCGTCATGTCCGCCCAAAATACCCTTCTGACCGCCGTGAAGGCGACTGACAGGGGCGCTTTTGAATACCTGCCCAAACCCTTTGATTTGACTGAACTGCTGAACGCGGTTGAGCGTGGCCTGGCTCAGCCCAGTCAGCGCGCGACTGCGGCCAGAGAACAGAAGGAGCGCGATCAGAACCGGGAAGAAACTCGGATCGACCGCCTGCCCCTGATCGGACGATCTGCGGCCATGCAGGACATCTACCGCGTGATTGCGCGGCTGGTGAAAACTGATCTAACGGCGCTGATCACAGGCGAGAGTGGAACCGGCAAAGAACTCATCGCGCGCGCCCTGCACGATTTTTCCCGCCGCCGCGAGGCGCCGTTTGTTGCCGTCAATATGGCAGCGATTCCGAAAGAACTGATCGAAAGCGAACTGTTCGGCCATGAAAAAGGGGCCTTTACGGGGGCCAATTCACGGTTCGACGGTAAATTCAGTCAAGCCCAATATGGCACCCTGTTCCTCGACGAAATCGGCGACATGCCACTGGAAGCGCAGACGCGGTTGCTACGGGTACTGCAAGAAGGCGAGTACACGCGGATCGGCGGCAGTCAGAAAATGCGCGCCGACGTCAGGATCGTGGCCGCGACACACCGGGATCTGACAGCCGCTGTTCAGGCCGGGATCTTTCGTGAAGACCTGTTTTACCGGATCAATGTCGTACCGCTACGCGTGCCTCCCTTAAGGGAACGTTTGGACGATATTCCCGATTTGGTTCGGCATTTTGTGGATATGAATGCGTCTCAGGGTTTGCCCGGAAAGAGTTTCTCCGCCGAAGCGTTGGATGCGCTGAAAAAGCATTCCTGGCCGGGCAATGTGCGTGAACTGGAAAACAACGTCCGCCGGATTTGCGCGCTGTACAGCCAGAATGAAATCGACTCCGACGTGGTGGAGAAAGAGCTGGCCGGGTCGCTGACTGGCCAGAACGAGACCGCGCACGCCTCGCTGCGCTCTGCCGTCGATCAACATCTTCGCGCCTTCTTTTCGGCTCATACGCATGGTCTGCCCTCGGCGGGATTGTATAATCGCGTGCTGAGGGAGATCGAAAAGCCGCTGATCGAACAGACCCTTGATGCGACGCGTGGTAACCAAATTCGCGCAGCAGAAGTACTGGGCTTGAACCGAAATACGCTTCGGAAGAAGATAAGGGACTTGGATATCGAAGTCGTCCGGGGTCTAAGGCGGCCCGACGAGCCGGTTTAACGCGAGCGTCCGGAGGCGCTTGGGGTTTCTATGAGTGACGCATCACTAACACCACTGGTTTTGGCTTCTGAGGACCATCAAAGGTCGTCCGAAGGCCAAGGTGATGCTGACGTTCCGAACATTGGACGCAACCGCACACTGACGCTGTTTGTCGGCGCGCTCACAGTGGTTTCGCTGCTCGTGCTAGCGTGGACAGGGTTCGAGCTGTGGCGCGGGTTCTCGCCAACACGTCCGCTGGGTCGCATTGTTTCACTGCTGTGGTTCGACCTGATTCTGCTGGTGGCGCTGGCAACGTTTATCACCGTGCAAGGCTTCTACGCCTGGGTCGATATTCGCGATCGGCTGTCGGGGACGCAGGTTTATCGGCGCGTTGTGCTGTTTCTGGTTGTCGTTGCCAGTTTGCCGACTTTTCTGATTTCATTGGTTGCCGTGTTGGTTCTCGGCTTCGGGATCCAGACGTGGTTTGGCGGTGCGGTCAGCGATGCGGTCAACAGCTCACGTGAGGTGGCGCAGGCCTATTTGGGCGAACACCGCTCCCGCCTCAACTTTCAGGCGTCCCGCGTTGCAGACGATATCGAAGGGTTGAACGAGCTGGCTTCAAACCTGTCAGCGGTGCAGCAGGTCATCTACAAATCCGCCGGTGTCCGCCGCTTGTCGGGCGCCAGTGTCATCCGCCGTGACGGAACAATCGTAACCTCCGCGCAAGGCCTGTCCGAAGAAGACGTTCTCGATATACCGTCCGACGCCTTTGACCTTGCCGATGAACTGAGACCGCAGGGGAACCGGGTGGACAACCGCGGCGTTGAGATTTCCCTGCCCGACGACGACGTTCTTTCGATGCTCATTTCCATCGAGAATGCTTTTCTGACCGATACCTACCTCGTCGCCTCGGTGAACGTTGATGATGAGGTGGTCGAGCGGGTAAAGCTGTCGAACGAAGCCTCCAACCGCTATTCCAACATGTCCCGAGCGGCGGAGCAGTATCGGCTGATTTTTGCGCTGCTGTTCTTTGTCGTCGCCTTGCTGCTGGTGATTCTGGCCGGGATGGCGGGCTTGCGTTTTGCGCTTTGGCTGACGACGCCGATTCTGGAACTGACACGCGCGGCGGACAGGCTCGGGTCTGGTGATCTGTCCACGCGGGTAACGGTCGCTGATGAAACGCGGGGGGATGAGCTCTCCACGCTGTCGCGCACCTTTAATGGGATGGCGAACCAGATTGAAGCCCAGCAAGTCGCGCTGTTGCAAGCCACTGATGAGGCTGACTTGCGACGCCGGTTTTCCGAGGCGGTGCTCTCTGGTGTGTCGCGGGGGGTGATCGGGCTTGATAGCGAAATGAAGGTTAACCTGCCCAACCGCCGCGCCAACCGTTTGTTCGATCTGGACCTTGAAGATTCCATCGGTAAGCCGCTGAGCGCTCTGTTGCCGATGTTCGACGACTTGCTGGCAATGGCCAAGAGCGAGCCGGCGGCGATCCATACCGGGGACGTGCTCTACACCCGCCCTGACGGCAAAGTACGCACGCTGGAAACGGCTGTGGTCGCTGAAATGCAGGGCGAGAGCGTGTTGGGGTACGTGCTGACCTTTGATGACATCACAGACTTCCTCGCGGCCCAGCGGCAAGCGGCCTGGTCAGATGTGGCGCGGCGGATCGCGCACGAGATCAAAAACCCGCTGACCCCGATTCAACTGTCCGCCGAACGCCTGAAACGGCGCTATCTCAAGCAAATTGATGATCGCCCTGACATCTTTGAGACCTGCACCGACACCATCATCGGCCAAGTTGCGGATATCGCGCGAATGGTGGACGAATTCTCATCCTTCGCACGGATGCCAGCGCCGAGGGTTGATGATCACGATTTGGTTGATATCGCGCGCCGGGTCATTTCGCTGCAAGGGAGCGCGTTTGAAGGCGTGCGACTGGAAGACCAGACGGGCGTGGGGCCAGTGCGGGTAAATTGTGACATGCAACTGGTGTCACAATCGCTGATCAACCTGATCAAAAACGCCGCTGAAGCCCTGCAAGCGGTTATTATTGACGGAGAGCTGCAGGAGGGGCTGATCCGGGTTTCTCTGCAACAGACTCAGAACGGCTCCACCGTCGTTACCGTCAACGACAACGGCCAAGGGTACCCCCCGGACCTGCTGCCGCAACTGGCCGAGCCCTACGTGACGACGCGGGAGAAAGGCACGGGACTCGGGCTGGCGATTGTGAAGAAGATTATGGAAGACCACGGCGGTCAGTTGGTGCTCTCCAACGCGGATCACCCCGACGAGTTGCCGGGCGCCAAAGCTCAAATGATCTTCCCACCAGCATCAATCAGCGCGCCGCCGCCGGGTGACAGCCCATGATGCCACGCATAACCAGCCGGCCAGCAAAACCGAAAATAGTTATGGCACAACGC
>PAFB01000016.1 GCA_002700865.1 Rhodospirillaceae bacterium | reverse complement strand
TTCCTCTATAGGGCGGAATGAACGAAGCGGGCAAGACGGTCACCGGAGCTGGAGGCTTGTAGCCAAGCGACGAATGAGGTCTGTAGATGTTGTAGTGGATCCTCCAGCCTTCGATGAGCGCTTTGGCTTCACGCAGATCATAGAAGATCTCCCGAGCCAGTAGTTCGTCTCGAAGCTTGCTGTTGAAGCTCTCACAGTACCCATTCTCCCAAGGGCTGCCTGGCTCTATGTACAAAGTCTTAGTGCCTAGCCGTCCAAGCCACTCCCTTAGGGCTGTTGCGATGAACTCTGGGCCGTTGTCTGAGCGAATGTGCTCTGGCGGTCCATGACGGACAAAGAGCTCTCCTAGTTCATCCAAGACATCCCGGGAGTTCAGTCTCCGCTCAATCCTGATTGCGAGACATTCCCGTGTGAACTCATCAATGATGCAGAGCATTCGAAACACCTTGCCTTCATGCGTTCGGTCTTGAACGAAGTCATAGGACCAGACGTGCCCTTTGTGGGCCGGCCTCAGACGGACACAGGACCCGTCGTTCAGCCAAAGCCTTCCTCGTTTCGGCTGTTTCTGCGGCACTTTAAGCCCCTCACGCCGCCAGATCCTGTAGACACGCCCAACACTGACCCGCCAGCCTTCTCGATTGAGCAGTGCTGTGATCCGACGGTAACCGTAGCGACCATAGTCCTCTGCCAAGGTGATGACGGCTTGAGTGAGGTTCGCTTGATCAGACCGAGGTGTTGGTAATCTTCGTTGTGTTGAGCGGTGCTGGACGACCACACGACACGCTCGGCGTTCAGAAACATCCAGCTCATCTTTCACGTGGTCGACCGCGTGGCGTTTGCGGGAGGGGCTTAGAACTTTCCCTTGATGACCTCCTCAAGGATCTGCTTATCCAGCATAAGATCAGAGATGGCTTTCCTAAGCCGGGCGTTCTCCTTCTCCATGTCCTTAAGCCGCTTGGCCTGATTAACCTGGAGGCCGCCATGCCAAAGCTTTCGCCTTGGCTCAGTCGAACTTCGGCTTCTCTCAGCTTTGCAATGATCTCTTCTGGCTTGGCTCGTTAAGCCGTGATCCGGCTCCTTCTCTTAGGAGCCAATACTAAATCAAAAGGTGGACCGCTTTTCGGGGGTACTCCACCCTCTGTTTGTCGCTCTCGTCGCAGGCTGGTCTACCCAACGAGCTATTGAACGACGGCGTAACCCGTGGAGGCGCGCTCTATGTGCGCAAACTTTGGCGACAGCATGTGACTACTGGTACAGAGCAACTGATCTGCACTCACCATGTCGAGCATACGTATTCTGGACGCCAATGCAGCCTCGCCATCGATGTCAAAAACAGTCGCTACGCGCGGATCAATCAACTGCATGACTGGAACATGCATAATATCACCCAAATGAATCATGCTCTGCGAATCACTATCCACCCGAAAACCCACGTGCCCAGGTGTGTGACCAGGAATGCTGACGACTGTAACACCGGGCATCAATTCACCATCGGATGTGATGCTTTCGACCTGGTTTGCGTAAGCACTCAGAACTGCCTGAGCCAAGCCAGCCCAATCAGCACCGTTAACCTCTACGGCATCAAAGCTCTCGTCGGTCCAAAAGCTGCGTTCGGCGTCAACAACCTTCAGGGCGGCATTTTCGAAAACGGCGCCGCCCTCGGGGGTCAAGGCGCCGGCGACATGGTCCGGGTGCAAGTGGGTGAAGAACAGGTCCGTAACATCGCCGGGTGAAACCCCAGCCTCGGCGAGTGCATCAATGAGGAACCCGCACGTCGGACCAAACAACTCGCGCGCACCGGCATCGACCAGCATAACCCGGTCACCTGACCGAATCAGGTGAGCGTTGATATTGGTCTGGGAAAGGCTGTTGTTTTCGTCGGCAGCAATGGTCGCCGCATCATCTTCACTGAGGTTCAGCAGGACATCAGCCGGTACCGCTGCTTCGCCATCCCGAAGAGCAATAACCTCAATTTCACCAATAGAAATATCTACGATACGCGACATTACTTATCCTCCAAAATAAGTTCTGAATCACCAAAACTATAAGATAAAGATTCGAACTGTCGAGTTAAAATACTAAGGGCAATTGAGCTGAAATCTTGTGGCCAGCGTCCTTCCAGTACGGCTCCTGCAGACGAGGTAGATGAGCGCTATCTGCTGCTTCCGTCGTTCCGCGAACTACGTGTGGTCTGTGGCTGCGCTCATAACTAATTTGCTTCGGGACGCGCACCATATTTGTTTTCACCCTCTTCACCCGGCATAGCGAACCAAAAGATCAGCACAAGCGCACCAATCAGTGGGATCACTAGCAGCAGCAGCCACCAAGCAGACCTGCCGGTGTCATGCAGGCGTCGAAAGGAGACCGAGAATGATGGAATCACAGTAAACAGTGCGAACAGAACCAACGCTGCGGCCGGAAGAAAACTGATTGCCGCACTTATTGAGGCAAAAATCGGTATCAACACCTGCAGTCCGACATTAACGATAATTACGAGCAGAGTGTACATCCAGTATTCATTGCGGTTAGCACGACCCGTAAAGTCAAAATAGTTTTTGAAGGCTGTAAACATTGTAAAACTTCCTTTCATTTGGCTTTCGAACTGTTGGTATTTTCTGAGATTTGACCGTTTGCACACAGTGGATGTGCGTTAATTATTTTCGAGTATGGGTGAAGCCGCTGCCTTTCCGTACCTCTTCCCGCATGAGCCAGTACCGGCTAACCACGTGAAAAAAATGGACTCAATGGGATGTCGTACCTTTGATGGCAAATCCCTTCCTCTGTGCAACTATCTCAATCCAACTTATTTTAAATATACAAAATTTGCATTGATAAATTTTCTTATCCCATAATTTAGTCCACTTGTCGGATTTGATGGCCTCACTTTAGGTGTAATCAAAACCTCTTGCACCGTCTGCTGCAGCTTTGGTATTCTCAGACCAAGCTGAAGGAAACGGTCGAAATGACCCATTAGGGCCCCTCTCGATAAACCAACGACAAAGGTGAACCAGTGCTTCAGGCCACCCGCGCGCCTCGCCGCAAGATCACCACCATTGCCTATGGTGTCGATCCACGCCTGCTGTTGGCCTACCGAATTGAGCCTGACCGCTATGCCGCAGTGGTCACCGGGCCGCGAACTCAGTCGGTTGCTCGTTTTCAGGCCGGGCTTAATGCTCCATCTGTACTCGGGCAGTACGAGTCCATGCTCTTGCGGGACGCCTGCCTCAATGGCGAAACGATCTGAAAGAAGATGCCGATGGATAGAGTCACTCCTTCCTTGCTCGGATTGCACCTTCTGACGCCGCGCCGGTTTGGCGATCATCGCGGCTTTTTCGCCGAAACCTACAGCCAGCGCACCTGCGCCGCCCTGGGCATTGATGTCACCTTTGTGCAGGACAACCACTCGCTGTCGGCGGCCTTAGGCACAGTGCGGGGCTTGCATTTTCAGGCTCCTCCTCACGCGCAGGCCAAGCTGGTTCGCTGTGGGCGAGGCGCCATTTTTGATGTGGCCGTAGATATTCGGCGGGGAAGCCCCACCTATGGGCACTGGGCGGGCTACACCTTGAGTGCAGAAAACGGGGCGCAGCTGTATATACCCGCCGGGTTTGCCCATGGTTTTGCAACGCTCGAGCCCGACAGCGAGATCATTTACAAGTGTAGTGATTATTACGCTCCGGAAACCGAGGGCGCGCTGCGTTGGGATGACCCGGATATTGGCATCGCTTGGCCTTTGACCGGCGCGCCGGTGCTGAGCGAGAAAGACGCGGCCGCTCCGCTGCTGGCCGACTTTAACAGCCAATTCACCTTTGATGGATGAGAGATGAAGCTACTGATCACAGGTGGGGCTGGGTTTATCGGCTCGGCCGTGGTGCGGTTGGCGGTGGCGCGCGGGCATCAGGTGGCAAACCTGGATGCGCTGACCTATGCTGCCAATCTGACCAATGTAGCATCAGTGGCAGACAGCCCGCTCTATACCTTCGTGCAGACCGATATCCGCGACCGCGCGGCGCTGGACGCGGCCTTTGCCACTCACCGGCCTGAGATCGTGCTGCATTTGGCGGCCGAATCCCATGTCGACCGCTCGATCGATGGGCCTGCTGATTTTATCGACACCAATATCACCGGCACGTTCAACATGCTGGAGGCCGCGCGCAAATATTGGCAGGCGGCGGGGCGGCCGGATGGGTTTCGCTTTCATCACGTCTCGACGGACGAGGTGTTTGGCTCGCTGCCCGTTGACCCGGCCGTGCGGTTCACCGAGGCTACGGCATACGACCCGCGCAGCCCCTATTCCGCCTCGAAAGCCGCGTCAGACCATCTGGTGCGCGCCTGGCATGAAACCTATGGCCTGCCCGTGGTGCTGAGCAATTGTTCGAACAATTACGGGCCCTACCACTTTCCTGAAAAGTTGATCCCGGTGGTTATTCTGAACGCGCTGGCGGGGCAGGCGCTGCCGATTTACGGCGATGGCAGCAATATCCGCGATTGGCTTTACGTCGAAGATCACGCCGATGCGCTGCTGTTGGTGGCCACCAAGGGCGCGCTAGGGCGTAGCTATAACATTGGCGGCGAGAACGAGCGCACAAACCTGCAACTGGTGCAAACGATCTGCGCCATCCTCGACCGTTTGCGCCCGCGGGAAACCGGCACATACGCCGATCTGATCACTTTTGTCACCGATAGGCCGGGCCATGATGCGCGCTATGCCATCGACCCGACGCGCATTCGCACTGAGCTGGGCTGGCGCCCCAGCGTGACGGTGGAAGGGGGGCTGGAACGCACCGTGCGCTGGTATCTTGAAAACGAGGCATGGTGGCGGCCGCTAGTGAACCGCCAGAGCCTGGGCCAGCGGCTGGGCCGCGCCGCGCCATGAGCGATCTATTGGTCTTTGGCCACACGGGCCAGGTGGCGCGCGAGTTGCAGCAGCTTGCCCCGGTTCTGGCCCTGGGGCGCGATGCGGCCGATCTGGCACAGCCCGGCGCTTGTGCTTCGGCCATCCACGCCCATCGCCCACGCGCCGTGATCAATGCCGCGGCCTTCACAGCCGTTGACCGGGCCGAGGATGAAGAGCCATTGGCCACCGCGATCAATGGTGCGGCGCCTGCGGAAATGGCTCTGGCCTGTGCCGCACTCAGTATTCCCTTGGTGCATATCTCCACCGATTACGTATTTCCCGGCACCGGCTATGCCCCTTGGGCGCCAGATGATGCCGTAGCCCCAGCAAACGCCTATGGCCGTAGCAAGTTGGCAGGTGAACGGGGCATTCGCGCCGGCGGCGCTACCTATGCCATTTTGCGAACCTCTTGGGTTTTCTCCGCCCATGGCAATAACTTTGTGAAAACGATGTTACGCCTGTCAGAGGCCCGGGACGAGCTCTCCGTTGTGGATGACCAAATCGGCGGCCCCACGCCCGCGCGCGCCATTGCCGCCGCCTGCCTTGCCATCGCCCAGCAACTTCAAGACGCGCCGGAAAAATCCGGCACCTATCACTTTAGCGGCGCGCCCGATGCCAGCTGGTGCAGCTTTGCTCGCGCGATATTTACGGCAGCAGACCGGCCAACCCGCGTGCAGGCCATTCCCACCAGTGCCTATCCAACGCCCGCCGTTCGCCCGATGAACAGCCGCCTTGAGTGCAACACAACAACCACCGTTTTTGGTTTGCCGCGCCCAGATTGGCAAGCAGGCCTGAAGAAATGCTTAATTGAGCTAGGGGTATCAACATGAAAAATCGCAAAGGCATCATTCTAGCCGGTGGCTTAGGCACGCGGCTTTACCCGATCACCATGAGTGTCTCCAAACAGCTGTTGCCGATCTACGACAAACCGATGATCTATTACCCACTAACGGTGCTAATGGTGACAGGCATTCGTGATATAATGATCATTACGACGCCAAATGATCAGGAGCAGTTCATCCGCTCACTAGGCGATGGCAGTCAATGGGGCATATCGATTCAGTATGAGGTGCAGCCAAGTCCGGATGGGCTGGCGCAGGCCTTTATTTTAGCAGAAGACTTTATGGCAGGCGCGCCCGCGGCAATGATACTGGGCGATAATATCTTCTTCGGTCAAGGGCTGCCGGAGCTTTTGAAAGAGGCAAGCAACACCACCACAGGTGCCACAGTGTTTGGCTATCGTGTCTCTGACCCTGAGCGGTATGGCGTGGTGGACTTTGACACGAGCGGCACGGTCAATGGCATCATCGAAAAGCCGCTCGTGCCACCCTCGAACTACGCTGTGACCGGGCTATATTTTGTCGACAGCACCGCGCCTGAGCGGGCTCGCGCGGTGTCCCCCTCGGCTCGTGGCGAATTGGAGATAACAGCACTGTTAGAAAGCTACCTGCAGGATGGGATACTCAACGTCCAAAGAATGGGGCGAGGCTACGCCTGGCTCGACACTGGCACACATACAAGCCTGCTCGACGCAGGAAATTTTGTGAGAACCTTGATTGAGCGGCAAGGCCAACAGATTGGCTCACCAGACGAGATCGCTTTTCAAGCCGGTTGGATTAGTTCCTCGGAACTGGAAGTTCGCGCTAAAAAATTTGAAAAAGGAACCTACGGAGCCCACTTGGTTTCACTCCTTCAATAGGTGAAATGTCTTCTTCCGCTTATGGGCAATTTATTCCCAGACATTCTGCTCAGTCGTTTCCAAATACCAAGACAAGGGGTCGGTTCGCCCCACCTTACCGGGATTTGTGATTAGTCGATTGTTCTAAGCTTCTGACTGAATCTTTCCAATATGTGCATTTGCACTTCATCACTCATATGCTTTGCGTACTGATCCAAAGCAGAGCGATCCACTTTCCTTCGAACTTTATCTGGCTGTATCCTCGTGTCGCCCATGAGCTCAGATGGAACCTCTAAACCGAGGAAATCAAAAATCTGCCGTCTTTGGGTTTCCGTATCGGTGATGAGATCCTCGAGGGTCAGAATTAGAACACGGTCTGGGTATCTCGCATGTGCCTGAAGAGCCATTCGCTGGCGGCGTGTAATTTCAGTTAAAACCCGATCCACGTCTATTTTGACATCCGATAGCGAATTACAGGGTGAAACTTGGTCTTTCAGGCCAGCCCGCCAAAAATAGCGTTGATGCCTCGACCAAATTATGGCCCGCGGGTCGCGAGAAATGAAAAGGATCGGTACATCAAAGCGCGCCAAAAGCTGGTCCATGATCAGGCAGTAGTCTGGGAATTTATCGATGAGCAATGCCGTTTCGCTGACATCTGGAGCCTCGGCGCGCAACACCCCATAAGCGTCCACAAAACTGGCTTGGTCTGCCATTCTGACCAGAGTTTCATGGGACACTTTCCAGCTCTTGATCATGTTGTCTTGAACTTTGGACCTAATAGACAAAATGTCGCTCGGCCCTTTCGCTTGCAAAACACCACACTCAAACCGCGTTGCGAGGCTGCTGTGGGCCGAAACGATGGACGATAGGAAACTTGTGCCACCCTGTTTCAAGCCGCAGACAATACACTTCACGATGGGAGAAATTTGTTCCACTGTGTCTTAACTAATCGAAATCCGACAGACAAACGCGACGGAAATTGGCATCTTCCGGTAACGGTTGCGAGGAACATTGGTCATAAAACTCCATCACGCCAGCGTTGTCGGTAAATCCCTCATTATTGAATCGCAAAAATAAAAGCCGCTGCCCAACAAGGTTTCTGGCACATTCTTCAATGAACCACTTGTGATCAGCAACCGACCATTGTTTGTTAAAGACCGTCCAAAAGGCAATAACAGCCTCAGTTCCTAGCAAGATCCCTAAATCTTTTCCGCTGGTTACTCGATGCTCGACCACACGTGAAGTAATGTTGAGCACCTTGCGGGTTCTTCGGTATACTTCCATCGCCTCCAGATTAATATCGCATCCATACATCTGGCACCCGAGCGCTTTTTCAAGCAAGGTAAACAAATATCCAGGTCCAACACCAAGCTCGTAAACCTTCGCCCCTGCCAGCATCTGCATTTCAAGAACATATTTTATATTTTTTGATACGTGTTTTTTGGGCCAGCGAACGTACTTGGATGGTGCGCTTGGGTGCGCTGAACCATCTTTGCCAAGCTTGCCGCGAGAATTGGCCACTCCGATGCCAAAATCTAAATGAGATTGATCGCCAGCGCGTTTTCTATCCTCATACAGGTCTATAATTTCCTGATAAATCGGCGCAGCTTTGCGGCAGATTTCCAATTCATACGTATTGAGATCGTCTAGCAACTGATTCAGGGCACTCATAATTGGATCGCCTTTCCGAAGGAAACTATATTGTTTCGTACGGGGTATCTCTAGGCCTAAAAATCTTTGTTCCAATATTTTGAGTAGACCACCTAGTTTCAATATGACGCTAACATACTCTCCGCCGAGCCCTCGTCTTTAATGCATCCATGTTCAAGGGTTAAGATTTGATTACAATTGTTC
>PAFB01000015.1 GCA_002700865.1 Rhodospirillaceae bacterium | reverse complement strand
GGTGGTTCGGGCAGCGCCTTTTTGTTGCTGGTTACATGTCAACCAGCGGTCGGTTTAGCCGACGCTTTCAGCTTCCGAGAACCACTGGGCGATTTCCAGTGCAGCGTTTTCGGTGCTGTCGGAGCCGTGCACAGAATTTTCGCCGATGGATTCAGCGTGGGCCTTACGGATGGTGCCTTCGTCTGCTTCGGCGGGGTTGGTTGCGCCCATGACCTTCCGGTAACGGGCCACAGCGTCGTCGCCTTCCAGCACCTGAACCACGACAGGCTCAGACATCATGAATTCGACCAGCTCGCCAAAGAAAGGACGCTCGGCGTGAACAGCGTAAAAGCGTTCGGCCTGAACCTGGGTCATATGCACACGCTTTTGCGCAACAATTCGCAGGCCAGCGCCTTCGATCATGGCGTTGATAGCGCCGGTGAGGTTGCGCTTGGTGGCGTCGGGCTTAATGATGGAGAAAGTGCGTTCCATGGTGGTGTTCCCTGAACATAAAATTGCGGTTGAGGCCGCTCTAAGCCTTTGCGGCGTGAAGGTCCACCGCCGATTGAGAAAGGCACCCTTGTTCTGACGCGGGAGGGCGCTAAAACCCTACCTATGCTGTCGATTTCGAACCTTACCTATCGCATCGCCGGACGGCCCATTCTGACCGGCTGTTCCGCCACGCTTTACCCCAACCATCGCATTGGCCTTGTCGGGCGCAACGGCGCGGGCAAGTCAACGCTGCTGCGGCTGATCACGGGGGATCTGGGGCCGGATGAAGGCGAGATCCAGGTGCCGGCGCGCTGGTCTCTGGGAATGACGACACAGGACGCCCCCGGCGGCGAGCGTTCGCTGATTGATACCGTATTGGCGGCCGATACCGAGCGCTCTGCGTTGATCGACGAGCTGGACGACCCGCAAACACCCCCCGAGCGGATGGCGGATATACACAGCCGCCTCGAAGACATCTCTGCCGCCGCCGCGCCGTCACGCGCCGCGCGTATTCTGGCGGGTTTGGGGTTCAGCGAAGAGGCACAAAGCCGGCCCTGTTCCGACTTTTCCGGGGGCTGGCGGATGCGGGTGGCGTTGGCAGCGCTGCTGTTTACCCAGCCTGACCTGCTGCTGCTCGACGAACCAACCAACCACCTCGATCTGGAAGCAACGATCTGGCTGGAGGCTTACCTGAAAGCCTACCGGGGCACGATCCTGATCGTCAGCCACGACCGCACGCTGTTGAATTCCGTGGTCACCGACATCATCCATCTCGAAGGTAAGACGCTCACCTCCTATAAGGGCAACTACGATTTCTTCGAAAAGACCCGCGCGGAGCGGATGGCGCTTGCCGCCAAGCAGCGTGAGAAGCAGGAAGCCCAGCGCGCTCATATCATGAGCTTCGTTGACCGGTTCCGCTATAAGGCATCCAAAGCAACACAGGCACAATCACGGCTGAAGATGCTGGCCAAAATGCAGCCTATCGCCTCCGTTGCCGAAGAGTGGACGGTCACCTTTGACTTCCCCACCCCGCAAACCCTCGCTTCCCCCCTGTTCACCATCGACAACGGCGAAATCGGCTATGGCGACGATCCGGCCGTCCTCAAGCGCGTCAATCTCCGGATCGACAGCGATGACCGGATTGCCTTGCTCGGCGCCAATGGCAATGGAAAATCGACGCTGCTCAAAGTGCTGGCAGGACGGCTCAAGGTGCGTGAAGGGCTGGTGCAAAAGTCTGGCAAGCTGAAAATCGGCTATTTCGCGCAGCATCAGACCGATGAACTATCGGTGGACAGCACACCGCTTGAAACACTGAAAAAGCTGATGCCTAAGGCGACTGAAACCCAGGTCCGGTCGCAGCTTGGCCGGTTTGGCTTTGGTGAGGACAAGGCAGAAACCCGAATTGGCAACCTGTCAGGCGGGGAAAAGGCGCGCCTGCTGTTCGCCCTGATCAGCCGCGAGGCACCGCACATTATCCTGATGGACGAACCGACCAACCACCTTGACGTTGATAGCCGCCAGGCGCTGGTACAGGCGATAAACGGCTATGACGGCGCCGTGATCATCGTCACCCACGACCCGCATCTGGTGGAGCTGACCGCCGACCGGTTGTGGATTGTGCGGCATAGCAAAGTGGAACGGTTCGACGGTGATATGGCTGACTATCGCCGGGAACTGCTCTCTGAGCGCCGGAACGCGCAACGCGAAAGCCGCGGCGCTGGTAGTAAGGCCGCTTCGGCGGGTTCCAACGCTGCCAAGGCGAGTGGCGCAAGTGGTGAAGAGGGTCAATCAGCCGAAGACCGCAAGCGCGCCCGTCAAACCGCTGCCGCCGCCCGCGCCGCACTCAAACCCCTGAAGAACAAGGTTTCTGCGGCTGAAAAACGGGTTGAAAAGATCCAGACCGAAATCAACAAAGGCCACGCCCTGCTCGCTGATCCCGCTGTTTACACGGACCCTGCCAAGTCAGCAAAAGTGCCGGGCTGGCAAAAGAAACTCGGGGAACTGGAAAAGATGCTCGAAGAGGCTGAGGAAGAATGGCTTACGCTGGAAGCGGAACTGGAAGAGGCAGAAGCACTCGCCTGAACAGGGGCCCGGCGGCTTTGCTACTGCCCCACCATCAAATATTCCAAGCCCAACAAATCCTCGCAGTCATCAACCGTAATAAGCACCAGCCCTTCGGTCATCGCCTGCGCGGCGATCATGTTGCGCAGGGGGTCAGCGGTGGTGTTGTCACGCTCGAAAGTGGCGGCGAGGCGGGCAGCGCGGGTGGAGATCGCGAGTTCTTCGAACTGATAGACGAATTTGACCTGCTTGAAGCGTTCGACCAGCGGCTCGGCTTCGGGCAACAGGCCCTTGGCGTACTTGAAGGAAAGCTCATAGGCTGAAGCCGCAGAAACCCAGACGCGCGCATCGGTGTTCTGGATCAGCCGGGCAACGGTGGGCGATAACTTTGGGTCATCGTTGATGAACCACACCAGAACCACGGTGTCGAGCAAGTAACCCTTCAGCGGTGCCTTCATCACGATCAGGACCCCGCCTTGAACTCAGGGAGGTCGGGATAAAGCGGGCGCAGGATTTCGTCAGCGTCGACAGGATCAATACGGCCAAAATGTCCCGGTTTGGGCCGATTGCTGCCCCCCGTTTCCGGCACCGCGATTTCGCGGGCAGGCAGGCCGTTTTTCTGTGTTTCCAGCCGATCCACCGATGCCGTCCCTTGCAAACGAGAATGAAATGTTCGTCTCATTGCTCTTAACCACACACGCCCCGAAATACAAACACAGATCACACCAAAGACGCGATAACGTGACGGGACGGGGCTGGAACGGGGCTGGAACCGGACTGGGACAGGTGAAGGCAAAGGTACAGCGCTAGGGCTTTTTTTGCTCCCAACCGCCGCGGGGGTTTTGCTGCCAGTAACTGAGCGCGTGATCGCCCTGCGTGTCACGGACGCTGACCCAGCGCTGGCGGGCTTGCGCCACCGCCTGTTCATCGCGGCCATCGAACAGAATTGAGCACACATCAAAGCCCTCAAAGCCATCAATCGGCCCGCCATCAGCGACAAACAGATAAGCACCTTCGCCCGGGTTATCCAAACCCAGCGTCAGCCATACGGGCTGCTGCTCGGCGAAACCGGTTTTCTCGTGGCCGTGTGGGATGAACTGAGCGTCATCGAAGGTCCAGAGCGCTTCATCAATATCGCTCAACCGTTCCGGGCTGGCAAAGCGAACCACGGCACGGGCCTCGCGCTCCAGCGTGCGCTGCAGCATCACGGGCAGCGCGTCTTCGAGCCGGGAGCGGGTCAGGTGGTAAAAACGGACGTCGGTCATCGTGGCTGGGCTTTGGTTTTGGTTTCGGCTCTGATTGTCGTTTTGGTTTTGGTGCTGGTGCTGGTGCTGGTGCTGGTTAAAGCGCTGCCATGGCCCGACAAGGCACGGGCCATGGCATCCATATCCATGGACACGGAGAGTTCAGTTTCATCACCAATAGCCTCATCAATCAATGCTGAAGCGCTGCTGTCGAGGATCTCATCCGGAGCAGAGCTGGCCGAGCCGACCCCTTCCCGTCCGATGTCGAGCATGACCGGAACGGCCATGGGTGAGACCCGCGGCAGGGAAACGTGGTCGATGCGTCCCTGAAAACGGACCAGCATGTCGGCGAGGCGACTGACATCGGTAAGCCCGCCAGCGGCGTCTTGCCGGGTGGCACGGAGCAGGACGTGATTGGGTTCGTGCCGGCGGAGGACGTCGTAAATGATGTCGTTGTTGAAGGTCACTTGTCGGCGGTTCTTCTTGGGTCCCATGACATTCTGATCGATAAGGCCGCCAATCACAGCGCACCGGCGGAAGGTGCGCTTGAGCATCGTGCTTTCATCCATCCAGGCTTCAAGGTCGTCCCCGAGCATGTCTTGATCAAAAAGTTCTTCAACCTGCTCATGAGTTTCAGGCACACGTAGGGACCAGGTTGCGATGCAGTAATCTGAGGCAACAAACCCCAGCGGCGCGTAACCAAAACGCTCCAGTCGTTTGGTCAGAAGCATGCCGAGGGTCTGGTGGGCGTTTCGCCCCTCGAAGCAATAGGCAACCAGATACTGGCGGTCAGCGCGCGGGAAGGTCTCGACCAGAAGCTTATCGGCGGAGGGTAAGCGCGACTTGAGCTGTTGCAATTGCAACCATTCTCGCACGGGATCGGGCAGCTTGGGCCACTGGGTAGGGTCTTCGAGCATGACCCTCACCCGGTCAGCAAGGTTCGCGGTCAACGGCTGGCGTCCCCCGCCATAGGCAGGTACGGCGGGTTCACGCACGCTTCGGTGGGCGTTGCGGCAGATCAGGCTGGTTTCATCGATCTTGATGAACTCCAGCAGGCGTCCGGCGAAGATAAAGGTGTCTCCGGGGCGCAAGCCGTTGGCAAACAGCTCTTCAACCTCGCCCAGCGCCTTACCGAAGCCATTGCCCAGCCGCACCTTGAGCGTGGTGGCCTCAACGATGGTGCCGATGTTCATGCGATAGCGCTTGGCGTGGTGCTGATCAGCAATGCCGCGCCGGCCGTCCCCGAGTGTAACCAGGCGCTTGAAGCGTTCATAGGCGCGCAGTGCGTAGCCACCGTCCGTGACGAACTTGAGCGTGTCGTCGAAATCGGCGCGGCTGAGCGCGCGAAAGGGCCGCGCCCGGATGACTTCGGCGTATTGGGCATCGGGGTGAAAGGGCCAGGCGCAGCTCATCCCGATCAGATGCTGGGCGAGCACGTCCAACCCACCAGGCCGGATCGGGTCGCCGTCGAGTTCTTCGGCAAACACACCGTCCATACAGGCCTGACACTCCAGCACTTCAAACCGGTTGGCAGGAACGAGCACGGCGCGACTGGCTTCATCAAAGCGATGGTTGGCCCGGCCAATGCGCTGCATCAACCGGCTAACCCCTTTGGGCGCGCCGACCTGAACCACCAGATCGACGTCACCCCAGTCGATTCCCAGCTCCAGCGAGGAGGTGGCGACGACGGACTGCAAGGTGCCTGCCGCCATGGCGGCTTCGACCTTGCGCCTTTGCTCGCGTTCCAGCGAGCCGTGATGCATGGCGATTGCTAAACCGTCTTCATTGAGCCGCCACAGTTCGGCAAAGCATAGCTCGGCCTGCGCCCGCGTGTTGACAAAGATGATCGACATGCCAGCGTTCCGGATCAGGTCGTAGACCCCTTCCATAGCGTGCACACCCATGTGCCCGGACCACGGCATGTGGATGTGATCCTCGGGGGTGAGAATACGAATGTCGGGACGCTTTTTGGGGCGTCCCCGGACATGGACTACGCGCTCTGAGGGATGGCCATCGGGCGAGAGCCAGTCGAGCAGAACTTGTTGCTCAGAAACCGTGGCGGACAGGCCTACGCGGCGGTGCTGAGGGGCCAGCGTCTGCAACCGTGCCAGCCCCAGTGACAGCAGCACGCCGCGCTTATTGGGTGCCAGCGCGTGCAGCTCATCGAGGATGACGCAGCGCAAGTTGGCGAATAGGCGGTCGCTGTCTTCGAGGGAGAGCAGCAGGGCAAGGCTCTCGGGCGTCGTCATCAGAATGTTGGGCGGGGTCTCCCGCTGGCGCGCACGCCGGTTCGCGGGTGTGTCACCGGTTCGGGCCTCTGCCGTGATGGGCAAGCCCATTTCGCTCAGCGGGGTTTCGAGGTTGCGCCGAATGTCGGTCGCCAGAGCCTTGAGCGGCGAGATATAGAGCGTGTGCAAGCCTTCAAAGTCAGGCTGCTCGGCGAGCTCGATCAGCGAGGGCAGGAAACCGGCGAGGGTCTTGCCACCGCCGGTGGGCGCGGTCAGCAGGGCCGACTGCCCGGCTCTGGCGGCGGCAAGCATTTCCAGCTGGTGCGGGTGCGCCTGCCAGCCGCGCCTGTCGAACCACGCCTGAAACACCGGCGGCAAAGACGGCGGCAAGGAAGGGGGCAAGGACGGCGACGGCACGTCTTTCACGCTGCGCTGTCTCGAAAGCTGTCGATGACGCCGAGGATATCGTCGATTGACGTGCGCAGACCTTTGTAATCGCGCTCCGCCGGGGTCAGGGCGAGCAGATAGGCGCGCAGACGCTCGATGGCGCCGGGGTGGCGGGCGAGCTGGGTCAGCGGATCGAGGTAGATCCGCACGGTGAACAGAATGGCGCCTGTCTGGGGCAGCTTGCGTAAGGTCTGACGCTCAACGCGGATGAAGGACTGAGCGTCGATGGTATGGCGATCAGGGTTGGCCGCGCGGTCGCGTGTGGAATAAGGGTGGTAGAGTGTGGCATTGGGGTAGAGGCTCCAGTTCATACGCTGGACCGGCTTCTCGACCTTCAAGCCATCAAAAATACGCCCCATCAGCATGGCGTTGCGACTGCCCGGTCCAAAGGCGGGCACGTTACCGTGGATTTGGTCCAGCGGTAGGCCGAACTTTTCCGATAGCTTCCAGCTGGAGGGGAAGTGCAGCGCAGCCGCCACCAACCGCCACCCGCTGTCATCGCGGGTGAGCAACAGCAGGTCTTCCTGAACCATGCGCGCGGCCTCGAACAGGTCCGATCCTCCGCTGTCCTGGGGCAAGCTTATGTCGGGATGGTTGGCGGCGAGGTTGGCTTCGATCAGGGCACGGACTTCAGCCTGGGCGGAGGCGGAGCTGGGTTCTTCGCGGTAAACCGCTTCGCCCTGGGCGGCGTTGAGGCGGTCTTTTTCAGCGCGGTAATGCTCGATCAGATCATCGACCTCGAACCAGTGGTCAAGGTCGAGGGGCTGCAGACCAATCCGAAACAACGGCTCTAGGCGCTCGCCGTCAAAGCGCACCGGGGAGGCTGCATCATCCGCAAGCGGGCTCGCATGAGGGGTGTCGTGGGGATCGCTCACGATGCTGTCTCCTGCGGGGGAGCGGCGGCGGTAGTGGTCGTGGTGGCGGTGGTCGTGGTGGCGGTAGAGGCGGTTGGCAGCCTCTGCTCTGACAGGACGCCAAGACTCTTCCGCAAAAAATTGCCGATCTGCTGCGCCATAATCCCACGATCCAGCGGGCGGTCGAGAGCCGTGCGGGCAGAGGCGATGATGTCCGCGGGCAACCGGTCAGTGTAGAGGTCGACCAACTCGGTGATGAAGGCAGTGCTGAACTCCGGATGCGGCTGGAAGCTGAGGGCTTTGCCCGTGTCATAAGCCAGCCCGGCATATTCGCAAAAATCGGTCTTGGCAATCACGCGCGCGCCCGGTGGCAGCGCTGTGACCTGGTCCTGATGCACCGCAACTATGGTCTGGGAAGGACCGTCTTCAAAGTGGTACTCCACCGGTCCAAACGACCAGCCACCATCAAACTTCTCAACCCGTCCGCCCAACGCCTGAGCGAGGATCTGATGGCCAAAGCAGATGCCGACGATCGGGACCTGCGCGCTGTAGGCCTCAACCAAGAAGGCTTCGAGCGGTTTGATCCATGGCAGGTCTTCGTAGGCCCCTGAGCGTGAGCCGGAAACCAACCAGGCGTCCTGCTCGTCGATGGCTGTAGGAAACTCTCCGTCACAGACAAAATAGGCCACGCACTGGTAACCCTCGCCCAGCATCTCAGCGTAGAGGTCGCGATAAGTCCCGTAGTTGGCTTTGATCTCATCGACAAAGTGGCCGCAAATAAGAATGCCAAGCCTGATCATGGAGAGATGCCTCATGGTTGGGTGGTTCATTACCGGGTGTTGGAGCTTCGCTTATATCCCAAGGGTACCGGCTGTGTCTTGCTCAGAGGTAGCACGGCCGCGGCGGCCTTCAATAGAAGCCGGACGCAGGAGCGTCTAACGGCGGCCATCGGCAATCGATGGATGCACGGCGGGTGGTGGTGGGGCGACGCTAGGATTGCGCGGAGGTGGAAGGGTGGCTGCGCTGTGGTTGCCCAGGGATTACTCCTAGAATTGCTCTGGGGATTGCTCCGGGGATTGCTGGGTGGATGACCGGTAGATGTACCGCGGATGACCGGTTGCCAAGGGGTGAGCACTGAAATGTATCGAGATCGCCGTGTTCGGCGTCGAGGATCTGGGCAACCTTCGTACCCCCTTTCGGTGGCGCGCTTTCCACTCGAGGGCTTCGCCCTCTCGCTCCAATCTCGCGCAAGCTCGCCGGCTCCGCCGTCGGTCGGGCTACGCCCTCCGGAGATCACGGGCCCCAGCAGCACAACACTAGCACCAATTATTAAGTCAATGCGTAGGCGGTAGCCGACCGGCGGCGCAGCCGACGAACTTGCGCGGGGCTGGAGGACGCCCGAAGGGCGGACTGAAGACGCGCCACCAAGACGACGCATCAACACAAGGCATCAGCGCCTCATAGCACTGGCTGCAACAAACAAAACCTAACCCGTGCAGACAAGACCCCAACGCCCCTTCAGCGCACTGTGCCTTCTCTGGTGGCGCGCTTTCCACTCAAGGGCTTCGCCCTCTCGCTCCAATCACGCGCAAGCTCGCCGGCTCCGCCGTCGGTCGGGCTATGCCCTCCGGAGATCAGCACGTCACAGGCGGTCTCGAAACGCGTACCACGTCATCGCCGCGAACAGCAGCGGATGGCGCCATCGGCCTCCACCGGGGAAGGCCGGCGTTGGTATCTTTGCCATCACGTGAAAATCGTAATCGTCACCATCCAGCATGTCGGCGAAGATTTTCCCTGACCGAGTCGCCATCGCTAAGCCCGAACCCGAATACCCCGACATGGAATAGATACCCCGCCCCAACTGGGCAAAGTCAGGCAGCCTCGGTCTAGTAATCCCGAGCGTCCCGCCCCATCCATAATCAATCCGCACATCAGCAAGCTGAGGAAACACCGCGCGCATTGGGCGTCTGACAAAGTCTTCGATCCGCGCCGGGAAATTGTAGCTATAGGTCTCGCCCCCACCGAACAGGAGACGGCGGTCTTCACTCAAACGGTAATAGTTCACCACGAACCGACTGTCCGCCACCGCCACGTCATCCCGGATCAACCCGCGCGCGACCGTCTCATCAAGCGGCTCCGTTGCAACAACAAAGGAGTTGATCGGCATCACCCGTGCGGCCGTTCTCGGCTCCAGCCCCGCCAGGTAGCCATTGCAGGCGTAGAGCACCGTCTCCGCCCTCACCGCACCACCCGCAGCTGTGCGGATCTGGTGCGCGGGGTCGCCCTGCTCGACCGCCACCACGGGCGAACGATCGTAGATCCGCGCGCCCGCACCTTCCGCTGCCCGCGCGAGCCCCAACGCCAGGTTCAAAGGATGGCAGTGCCCGCCCCCCATATCCAGCGTCGCCCCATAGCACCCCGCAGCGCCGAGCATCTCCGCCAGCTCATCGCGCTCAACGAAACGGATTTTGTCATAGCCATAGTCGTCGTTCAGCTTGCCGGCATAGTCGCGGCTTTCTTTGTCAAAGCGCGCGCGGTGATTGGTGTGCAGAACGCCCGGCTTGTAGCCGATCGGAATGCTGTGCTTGTGCGCAAGCTCCTGAACCAACAGCGGCGCTTCGACGCCAATGCGGAAGGCTTCTCGCGCGTGGTCAACCCCGAGCATGGCTTCCAGATCGTCCTGATCGAGCCGTTGGCCTGCGCCCGCCTGCCCGCCATTGCGCCCCGATGCGCCCCAGCCGGCCCGATGCGCGTCCAGCACCACCACCGATCGCCCGCGCTCCGCACAATGCAAAGCCGTACTCAGCCCCGCAAAACCAGCGCCAATAATGCAGATATCCGCTTCGACCGCGCCGCTGAGTGACGAGCGATCGACCGCCCCCACAGCACTGGCAGCGTAGTAGGACGGCGGAAAAGCGCCCTCTCGGTCATTGCGGTAAAGCAGAGACTGGCGGGTCG
>PAFB01000014.1 GCA_002700865.1 Rhodospirillaceae bacterium | reverse complement strand
GCCATGGTTATTTGCTTCCCGCTTTGTTTTCGAGCTTTTCGAGGCGTACCGAATGGTTGGTGTAAACACAGATATCGCCCGCGACCTTCATCGCGCGCCGGGCAATGTCCTCAGCCGTCAGACTGTCGTCTTCAACCGTGATCAAAGCCCTTGCCGCCGACAGGGCATAGTTGCCCCCTGAGCCAATGGCCAGCACGCCGTCAGCCTCTGCCTCCACGACGTCACCGGTTCCCGTGACGATCAGCGAATGCTCCGCATCCACGACAATCAGCATGGCTTCGAGGCGGCGCAGATAGCGGTCCTTCCGCCAGTCTTTGGCCAGTTCCACCGCCGCGCGAACCAGCTGTCCGGGGTAGGTTTCGAGCTTGGCTTCGAGCCGTTCAAACAGGGTGAAGGCGTCTGCGGTCGCACCGGCAAAGCCGCCGATGACGTCGTTGCGCTTGCCCAACCGCCGGACCTTGATGGCCGAACCCTTCATCACCGTGGGACCAAGGCTGACCTGACCATCCCCGGCGACAACGACTTCATTGCCCTTGCGTACCGACAGGATTGTGGTGCCGTGCATCACGTTTTCGTCGCTCATAAGCGTGGTATTTCCCGAATTGTTTGTCTTTTGCCTTGCCAACAGAGGTAGGACGCGCGGAGCTGGCCCGCAAGGCGCAGCGGTGGTTGGACCGCGAACCAAGACCCTGCTACATAGAGCCACCACCACCTGTATCCACGGAGTATGCCCGATGGCTTCATCCGCGCGGACCGTATCTTTGCAGCGCAAAACCAGTGAAACCGACGTTTCCCTATCCCTTAACCTCGATGGAACCGGTACGAACCAGATTTCGACCGGCATTGGCTTCCTTGACCACATGCTCGACCTGCTGGGTAAGCATGCACTCATCGACCTGACCATCGAAGCCAAAGGTGATCTGCACATTGATGCGCACCACACCACTGAGGATATCGGCCTTGTGCTGGGCCAGGCGCTCAAGGAAGCCTTGGGGGACAAGCGCGGGATCAACCGCTATGGCCACGCCTACGTGCCGATGGACGAGGCGCTGGCGCGGGCTGTGGTCGATTTCTCCGGCCGCCCGCATCTGGTCTGGGACGCGACCTTTGAGATGCCGACTTTGGGGACCATGGAAACCGAGCTGTTCCGTGAGTTCTTCCAGGCCGTGACCAATGCGGCGCAGGCCAATGTTCATATTGCCGTCTTGTATGGTGAGAACAGTCACCACCGCGCGGAAGCCTGCTTCAAGGCTTTTGCCCGCGCGGTGCGTATGGCGGTGAGTATTGACCCCCGAGCGGCCGATCAAATTCCGTCGACCAAAGGCGCGCTGGACGGCTGAGCCATGAAGATTGTCGTTGTCGATTACGGGTCGGGGAACCTCCGCTCAGCTGCCAAGGCGCTTGAGCGCGTTGCCGGTCAGGCGGTGCAAGTTACCGCTGACCCTGATACTGTGGTGCGTGCCGATTATCTGGTGCTGCCCGGACAGGGCGCTTTTGGCGATTGTCTGGCAGGGGTCAAGGCGATTGACGGACTGCTGGAGGCCATAACTGATTTCACCCTGACCCAAGCCAAACCCTATTTGGGCATCTGCGTCGGGATGCAACTGATGGCGACGCGGGGGCTGGAGCATGGTGTGCACCAGGGTTTTGACTGGATCCCCGGCGATATCGCGCCGATCCAACCCAGCGACCCTTCCCTAAAAATCCCGCAAATGGGCTGGAATACCCTGACTCAAACCCAAACGGGGCCGGCGCATCCGGTTCTTGAAGGGCTTGCCGGTGAGGATGTCTACTTTGTTCATTCCTATGCTTTTGAACCGGCGCAGGCTGAACACCAACTGATGGTCACGGAATACGCGGGCGATGTCACAGCCGTGGTCGGACGAGACACCATGATCGGCACCCAGTTCCACCCGGAAAAGAGCCAGTCTATGGGTCTGCGGCTGTTGTCCCAGTTCTTGGGATGGAAACCGTGAAAAACCCCGCCTCTGCTGCCCTGAACCCCAATGCCGAACGCTCCGTGCTGCTGGCTGATAGCCTCAGCGAAGGCGACTTGCAGGACCTTTGCGACGCCACCATCGACGCGATTGAGGCCGGCGGCGGCTTTGGCTGGCTGTCCCCACCGCCTCGCGACACGCTGGAACGCTACTGGCAGGGGCTTATGCTGATCCCAGATCGCCGAGTGTTTGTCGCGCGGTTGGATGGGCTGATTGCCGGATCGATCCAACTGCATCTGAACCCGCGCAACAATGAAGCGCAAGCCATGCTGGGCCGGATTACCTCAGCCTTTATTGCGACATGGGCGCGGGGCAAAGGGCTGGGGCACATGCTCATTGATGCCGTGGAATCCGATGCGCAGCTGATAGGCTTGCGCGCCCTGACGCTGGACCTGCGAGAAACCCAGACCAACGCCATCCGAACTTACGAAAGCCGGGGCTATCACCGCTGGGGGACACAGCCGCAGTATGCTTTTGTAGACGGTCATTGGATTGCCGGTCACCACTATGCCAAGGAACTCGCCTGACATGATCCTTTTCCCGGCCATTGATCTGAAGGAAGGTCAAGTTGTCCGCCTGCTGTATGGAGATCTGGACGCCGTAACCGTGTACGGCGAAGACCCCGGCGCGCAGGCACAGGCCTTTGCGCAGGCGGGATGTGACTGGTTACACGTGGTTGATCTGAATGGCGCGGTTGAAGGCCGTCCCGTCAACGATGACGCCGTAACCGCCATCCGTGCTGCGTTTCCCGGCAGAATGCAGCTGGGCGGTGGCATCCGAACGCTCGACAACATCCGTCACTGGCTGGAAGCGGGGATTGACCGCGTGATTCTGGGCACCATCGCCGCCCGCGACCCCGCGCTAGTGATCGAAGCCTGTCGCCTGTTTCCCGGTCAAATCGTGGTCGGTATCGACGCCAAAGGCGGTAAAGTTGCCGTGGAAGGTTGGGTCGAAACGGGCGAGATGACCGCGCTGGACCTGGCGCAGAAGTTCGAGGACGCAGGCGTCGCCGCCATCGTCTTCACCGATATCGACCGCGACGGCGCACTGACGGGCGTAAACTTGCAGGCCACCGTCGACCTCGCTGCCGCCGTTACCATCCCCGTGATCGCCAGCGGCGGGGTTGCTGATATAGAGGATATCCGCGCTGTCAAAGCTGCCATTGGCACAGGTGCCAACCTCGAAGGCGCGATTTCCGGGCGGGCGCTGTATGACGGTCGGCTCGATCTGGCACAAGCGCTGGAGGTTTCCCATGCTTAAGGCGCGGGTGATCCCCTGTTTGGACGTGCATGCGGGCCGGGTAGTGAAGGGCGTAAATTTCGTTGATCTGGTCGACGCGGGCGACCCGGTTGAGCAAGCCAAGGTCTACGACGCAGCAGGCGCGGATGAGCTCTGCTTCCTCGATATCACCGCCAGTCACGAAGACCGTGAAACCATCTATGACGTGATTGCCCGCACCGCTGAACAGGTGTTTGTTCCGCTGACTGTCGGTGGCGGCGTTCGGGCTGTTGAGGACGTGCGCAAGTTGCTCCTGTCAGGCGCGGACAAGGCTTCGATGAACTCAGCGGCGGTCAATGACCCCGACCTGATCGACCGCGCGTCGGGCAAATACGGCGCGCAGTGCATCGTGGTCGCCATTGACGCCAAAGCCCGCGCTGACGGGACCGGCTGGGACGTCTACACGCGCGGTGGACGGCACAACACAGGGATCGACGCGGTTAAGTGGGCTGAGGATGCGGCGCGGCGCGGGGCGGGGGAAATTCTGCTCACCTCGATGGACCGCGATGGCACCAAAGTCGGGTTCAACCTTGATCTCACCCGCGCAGTCGCCGAGGCCGTTCCAATACCGGTCATTGCCAGCGGCGGGGTGGGCACTTTAGATCACTTCGTTGAAGGCATCACATTGGGCAAAGCGAATGCAGTTTTAGCTGCTTCCGTTTTTCACTTTGGAACCTTCAGCATTGGTCAGGTAAAGGATCATATGGCCAAAGCCAACATTCCAACTCGTAAAGTGGTGTTTTCATGAGCAACTACAGCGCCGAAGTTCTTGATCAGGTTTTCAAAACCATCGAAGAGCGACACGCCGAGTATAAGCGCGGCGAAAACGCGGATAGCCGCACAGTCCGTTTATTCGATCGCGGCACGGCGAAAATCGCGCAGAAGTTCGGGGAAGAAGCCGTTGAGACGGTGATCGAAGCCATCGCAAAACGCCGACGGCACTTGATCGAAGAATCCGCCGATGTGCTCTATTTCCTGCTCGTCTTATGGAAAGACCGCGGAATCGAACCTGAGGACGTTTGGAAAGAACTGGCCAAACGCCACAAAATGCCAGAACCCGAAGAGCGCGCGGGCCGCGCCAAGTAACCACCAGACCAGAGCAAACAAGACCAGACAAGGACGCGCCGCCATGGCTTATGAGGACAGCAACATCTTCGCGAAAATTCTGCGTGGCGAGATTCCATGTGACAAAGTCTACGAAGACGAGTTTGCCCTCGCCTTTCGTGACATCAATCCGCAGGCGAGCGTTCATACGCTGGTGATCCCCAAAGGGGCATACGTCAGTTTTGACGATTTCGCAGCAAAAGCCAGCGACGCCGAAATCGGTGGCTTTTCTCGGGCGGTCCAGATTGTGGCGTCGCGGGAAGGTGTCACCGATTCGGGTTATCGGCTTATCGCAAACCACGGAAAACACTCGTTTCAAGAGGTTCCTCACTTCCATGTTCATATCTTAGGTGGAGAACCTCTACCGGGACTGATCGCCCGACCCTGAACGACGATATTATTACGAGAATTCGCAGTTAATTATGCGATCAGTTTCGACTCGCCTTGTTTTTGCCAAGTCGGGGCTGTATTTTGCGCCTGAAAATAAAACACTGGGCCGCTTCCTAACATCAGCAAGCCTGGGGCCATTTGAGAAAATTGGGGTTTTCATTGGACTATTGGGACCGACAGGGTACGGCGACCACCGACATTCATGTGACCGTGAATGAGGCCGCTGAAGCGCCTGTAAGATTTGCGTACGATCCCTATGAATGGAACGAGTATCCACTCGCCGCCATCCTGAAAGCTTACCGTGAAGCCTACGGTCTCGATCTTCCCGAAGTTTCCGAACATCTGCGCATTCGTCCGCACTATCTGAGCATGCTCGAAGATGGTCGCTACGATGAATTGCCAGCGCGCCCCTATGCCATCGGTTTTGTCCGCTCCTACGCCAAATATCTCGGCCTGCCGGTTGAAGATATGGTGCAGCGGTTCCGTGAAGAAATTGATGACTTGCAAGCCCCGCCCATGCCGCAACAGCTGGCCATGGCTCAAAGCACGCCGCGCAATGATACGACCGTAAGCCGGTTCGTTTTTGCCCTGCTGGCCGTGGTTGGCCTGCTGTCGAGCTGGACGCTTTGGACCGTCGTTTCAACCGATGACCGCAACGTAGCCACGGCGACACTGGGCGACGAAAATGCCGTTGTGGCCGATACTTTCCTCTATGGCGTAACCGCCACCGACCCTGAAGCGCGCCGCGTGCTGGAGATGGAAGGCCGGGAAATGCCGGTGCAACCGGTGGGGCGCGTTGTGCCTGATGGTCAAGAAGTTGTGGTGGTCCGCGACGACAACACCGGAACCGCCAACCAGCGCTACTCTGCGCCCGTGGGCGATACCGTCTTTGGCGTGCCGATCCCGCAAGTGCGCGAAGCAGCACTGGCGCCCGCCCGCGATGACGATCCGGAAATCGACACCACCACACGTTATCGCCTCATCGCTGTTGATCTGGTCTGGGTGCAGGTTCGCGATTTCCAAGACAATATCATTGCCTCTCGCATGTTGCAGCGTGACGATGAGCTGTCCATCACCCACCAGGACGGCCTGCGCCTGTTCACCGTAAGCCCTCGAAATCTCGAGATTTTCGTGGGCGATGAAATGGCAGAACCAGAGGTACCGGACCGCAACCAGCCCGTTATCTGGCCACTGAACCGCGAATACCTGCTGCCGTTTTCTGACCCCGACGCTCAGGCAATCGCTATCTACTAAGACTTCCCGGCAAGGCTGGCGTCTCAGCATTGGACTTGCCACGGGCAAGCCCTCTCCCCTACTTGTTGGCGGAACAACAACTGAGATCTGACAAATGGCCAAACAGCTGCAACCGGTAAAAGGCACCCGTGACCTCTACGGCGCTGAAGGGCGCGCTCAGCGTCATGTGGTGGACACGGCCGACGCTGTCTCCCGCGCCTACGGTTTCGACCGCATGGAAACCCCGATGTTTGAGCAGGTTGAAGTCTTCAACCGGCCGCTGGGAGAATCCTCCGATGTGGTGACAAAGGAGATGTTTGATTTTCAGACCAAGGGCGGTGATCACGTGGTCCTGCGCCCGGAAAACACGGCCGGCGTGGTACGCTCCGTGATCTCCAACGGCCTGACCCACGATTTGCCCGGCCGCTATTTCTACGCCGGTCCCATGTTCCGCTATGAACGCCCACAGGCCGGGCGGTATCGGCAGTTCACGCAAATCGGGGTCGAGCTGATTGGACCCCAACAGCCAACGGCCGACGTCGACGTCATCGCCTGTGGCTGGCAGATTCTCGCCAATCTGGGTCTGACCGACCACATCACCGTGCACTTGAACACCTTGGGCGACACTGAAAGCCGTAATGCCTACCGGACCGAGTTGGTGGCGTACTTCAGCGATCACCGCGAGCACCTGAGTGAAGACTCACTGGCCCGGTTGGCGAAGAACCCGCTGCGCATTCTGGATAGCAAAGACGAGGGCGACCGCGCCTTGCTGCCCGGCGCACCCAAATTCGTCGATCACCTCAACGCCCTGTCGCAGGAGCATTACGCCGCCGTCAAGGCTGGGCTCGATAACCTCGGCCTGCCCTATCGTCACGACGATAATCTGGTGCGCGGCTTTGATTACTATTGCCATACAGCCTTCGAATTCATCACGGAGCAGCTTGGTGCACAGGGAACGGTTTTGGGCGGTGGGCGCTATGACGGCCTATCGAAACTGCTTGGCGGGCCGCAGATGGCGGGTGTTGGCTGGGCCGCGGGCGTCGATCGTCTGGCGATGCTGCTGGGCGAAGCCCCCGGCGAGCCTGAGCCGCTGGCCTTTGTGCCGTTGGGAGAGCAAGCGGAAGTGGTCGCGCAGCGGCTGGTTTACGAGTTGCGCGCGCGCGGGGTCCGCGTCGACATGAACTACAGCGGGAACATGAAAAAGCGCCTGACCCGCGCCAATAAAGTCGGGGCGCAGCGGACGGTGATTCTGGGCGAAGATGAGCTTAATGCTGGAATCGCGTTGGTCCGCGATATGGAAGGCGGAGAACAACGTGAAGTCGCGCTTTCCAGTCTGGTTGAGGACTTGAGCGCATGAGCACGCTGGTCTCAAAGCTCGAAACCGTGGTTCGGCGGCACGAGGAAATCCAAGCGCTTTTGGCCGATCATCCGGAGCCGGGAGGCGCGGATTACACCAAACTGACCCGCGAATACGCCGAAATGAACCCGATTGTCGAAGAGATGCGGGCCTTTCAGAAGTCGGTCCAAGACCTGGAAGACGCACGGGCGCTGGCGGCGAGCGAAGACGATGCCGACATGCGCGCCATGGCGGAAGATGAAGCCCGCGAGCTCCAGGCCGAAATCGACGCAACTGAGCAACGCATGAAAGTGCTGCTGCTGCCCCGCGACGAAGCCGACAGCCGCAACGCCATCCTCGAAATCCGGCCCGGCACCGGCGGCGATGAAGCCGGCTTGTTTGCTGGTGATCTGCTGGCCATGTACCGGCGCTACGCAGAGCTTCAAGGCTGGAAATTCGAAATTCTGGAAATGAGCGAAAACGACGTTGGCGGGCTGAAAGAAGTATCAGCAAAAATCAATGGCACAAACGTCTTCGCCGCGCTCAAGTTTGAATCGGGCGTGCATCGGGTCCAGAGGGTTCCGACGACAGAATCCGGTGGTCGCATCCACACCTCCGCCGCCACTGTCGCTGTCCTGCCCGAGGCCGAGGACGTGGATATCGAGATCAAGGCAGAAGACATCCGGATTGATACCATGCGCGCCTCAGGCGCAGGCGGGCAGCACGTCAACACAACCGATTCAGCCGTCCGCATTACCCACTTGCCCACGGGTATCATCGTGACCCAAAGCCAGAAATCGCAGCACCGCAACCGGGAAGAAGCCATGCGGGTTCTGCGCGCGCGGCTGTATGAGAAAGCCCGCGAGGAAGCCAACGCTGAGCGTGCCGCAGACCGTAAAGGTCAGGTCGGCAGCGGCGACCGCTCCGAGCGGATCAGAACCTATAACTACCCGCAGGGCCGTGTCTCCGATCATCGTATCAATCTGACTCTGCACAAGCTTGACCGGATCGTCGCCGGGGACGGTCTGGGCGAAGTGATTGAGGCGCTGACAGCCGAAGATCAGGCGGCGCGCCTCGCTGAACTGGGCGAGTAGAGCACCTTGACGACGGTCGTGCTGGCGCTGTGGCTTCGGGAGGCGACGACGGCGCTGGCCTCAGTCGCGGATCAACCGCGTATGGAAGCCCGGCGGCTGGTGGCGTTTGTCTGCGGCTGGGACGCTGGTCAGCAAATCGCCGATCCTGGCCGCCCCCTGTCACTCCACCAGCAAGCCCAGCTTGACCATGCTTTGCAACGACGATTGGATGACGAACCGCTTTCCCGAATTCTCGGGCGACGCGAATTCTGGGGGCTGGATCTGAGCATCGACGGCGCAACCCTCGACCCGCGCGCGGACACGGAAACACTGGTTGATCTGGTTTTGGAAACCTACGCCGCCGACGCTGCTGCACCGTCCCGCATTCTTGATCTGGGAACGGGCTCAGGTGCGATCCTGCTGGCCCTGCTATCGGCTTACCCGCGGGCCACGGGACTGGGCATCGACCAGAGCGCTGCGACGGTGGAAACAGCACGAGGAAATGCTCGGGATTTAGGCCTGAATGCGAGAGCGCGTTTTGAGGTTGGAGACTGGCTGAACGGGGTTCAGGGGCGCTTTGATCTGATCGTCTCCAACCCGCCCTATATCCCAACTGGCGACCTGCCCCTGCTGGCGCGCAATGTGCGCGAGTTTGATGACCCTGCGGCGCTGGATGGCGGGGCGGACGGGCTGATTTTCTATCGGCGAACACTCACTGAAGCCGCCGCCGTGCTGGAGCCCGGGGGCGTGTTGGCCGTTGAAATCGGCATCGACCAGCGCGACGCCGTAGCCGAGGCCGCGTTCGGGCTCGGCTGGTCCATATCCGGCCAGCGCGCCGACCTCGCCGGTATTCCCCGTGCGCTGACGATGGTCCGGCTTGCGTAGTGGCTTTTTCGCTTGGAAATCTGCGCAGCAAAGTCTAGGTTCCGGGTAATAGTGAGCCCAACACGTGTTGAGCGGGTGTGTTTGTAACCAGCTCTCGGTCTCACTGCGGATGACAGATTTCCCGCTTGGTTTGAGAACGACCCCCGGACCGTCAACCGTTACAAAACCACTTCCGCCGCAGGGCAAAGGAAACAACATGAGGCAGGGCAACAACCGCCGTGGGCGCCAGCCAAAGCAACAAAAGCAAGGGACGATCCCGACCCGGAATCAGGTGTTTGATTCCAACGGTCCCGACGTCCGCGTGCGCGGGAACGCGCATCAGGTCTATGACAAGTATTCCGCACTGGCCCGCGAAGCGACCGCTGCTGGCAACCATATTCAGGCTGAAGCCTACTATCAGTTTGCCGAGCATTACCTGCGCCTGCACTTGGCCGCGACTGTCATGGGCGGGGGCAACAACAATCGGCGCGGTGGCGGCAACCCGAAGGACCAGTTCCCACCAGAGGCGCTGGAGGACCCCTTGATCTTCCGTCCCGACATGCCCGAACCACAGGAGCGGAACGAGCAACAGCAGTCCCGTGATGACGGCGACGGCAATGACGGCGGGAACGACCGCCGCGACCGCCGCAACAACCGGGATCGGGGCGAGCGGGGCGACAAGGGCGACCGCGATGACCGCCGCCAACGCCGTGAGCGCAAGCCTCGCAACCAACAAGCAAACAGCGGCGGCAGTGACGACAGCGCCCAGGTGGACCCCTCTGAGCAGGATCAACCCGATATTCCGTTGTTCCACGCCGGCATGGAAGCGCCCGAAGGTGAAGCCATTGTTGAAAGTCGCACGCCCAAGCCCGTCCCGGCCCCGCCGCCCATGGACGAAACCGCCGACGAGTCCGAAACCTAGACAGGTCTGCCCCGGACTCGGACCCTTGTACCGGGCGTAGGATTCCCCATATCCATATCATACCGCGCGCCGCAATGCGGGCGCGGCCCAAACTCAGGTTAACCCACGCTGAACTCAGGTGTTTTGACCAGATTTAGGAGACTGACATGGATATTTCTCGCTTCACCGAGCGTGCGCGCACGATACTGCAATCCGCGCAAGGACTGGCAGCAGAACGCGGCCATCAATTCATCACCCCCACGCATCTGGGCCTGAGCCTGCTGGATGACGACACAGGCTTGGTCGTTCGTCTCATGGGGCTTGCCGGTGTTGAGGCCGAGCCGGTCCGAGCCGAGCTGCTGGCCGACTTGTCTGGCATGCCAAAGGTATCCGGCGGCGGTGCGGAGCAAGTGTTCCTGAACAAGGAAATGGGCGCGGTTGTAACGCGCGCTCAAAAATTGGCCAGCGAGGCCGGCGACCAGTTCGTAACCACCGACCGCCTGCTGCAGGCTGTCATCGAAAGCAAGGACGCCCCCGCCGGTAAAGCCTTCCGCACCGCAGGCGCAGACGCGGTAAAAATGGCCGCTGCGATTGAGTCCGTCCGTAAAGGCAAAACAGCAGAAAGCGCGTCGGCTGAAGACGGTTTTGAAGCGCTGGAAAAGTTCACGCGTGATCTGACAGCTGATGCCGCTGAAGGACGCCTTGATCCGGTCATTGGCCGCGAAGACGAAATTCGTCGCGCCGTCCAGGTCCTGTCCCGCCGGACCAAGAACAACCCGGTAATGATTGGCGAGCCCGGCGTGGGTAAGACCGCAATCGTCGAAGGCCTCGCCTTGCGCATTATCAATGACGACGTCCCGCAAAGCATCAGCGGAAAGCGCTTGCTGGTGCTTGATTTGGGGGCGCTGATCGCGGGGTCGAAGTACCGCGGCGAGTTCGAAGAACGCCTGAAGGCCGTCCTCAAGGACGTCGAAGCCGCCAATGGGTCGATCATCCTGTTTATTGATGAACTGCATACGCTGGTCGGAGCCGGAAAAACCGATGGCGCGATGGACGCATCCAACATGCTCAAGCCTGCCTTGGCGCGGGGTGATCTGCGCTGCGTCGGTGCGACCACACTGGATGAATACCGCGAGTACATCGAAAAAGACCCCGCTCTGGCACGCCGGTTCCAGCCTGTTTACATCGATGAACCCGGCATTGAAGAAACCCTGTCGATCCTGCGCGGGATTAAGAGCAAGTACGAAACCCATCATGGCGTGCGCATTTCGGATGCCTCACTGGTTGCCGCCGTGCAATTGTCAGATCGCTACATCACTGACCGCTTCCTGCCCGATAAAGCCATCGATCTGATGGACGAAGCCTCGGCGCAATTGCGGATGGAAGTGGACACAAAGCCCGCCGAGCTGGACGAAATAGATCGTCGGATCGATATGCTGAAAATGGAACAGTTTGCGCTGGAGAAAGAAGGCGATGCCGGATCAAAGGAGCGGCTGAAACTCCTCCGCGAAGAGCTCGCCGAGCTGGAAAAGCAGTCTGAAGACATGTCCGCCGAGTGGAACGCCGACAAAGCAAAGCTGGCCGAAGCTCAGGCGATCAAGGAAGAACTCGACGAAGCCCGCACGGCGCTCGACATCGCCAAGCGTACGGGCGATCTGGGCAGCGCCGGTGAGCTGCAATACGGCACCATTCCAACGCTCGAAGACAAGCTGCGCAGCTTCGACGCGCTTGATACGGCACAGGTGCGGGAGGTCGTCGGCACCGATCACGTCGCCCGCGTTGTGGCTCAATGGACCGGGATTCCCGTGGAAAAGATGCTCGAAGGTGAGCGTGAAAAGCTGCTGCAGATGGAGCAAGCCCTGGCCAAGCGCGTGGTCGGTCAGGAAGCCGCCGTGACAGCCATAGCCAAAGCCGTCCGCCGCGCCCGCGCCGGCCTGTCCGACCCCAACCGGCCACAGGGTAGTTTTCTCTTCCTCGGGCCGACGGGCGTGGGCAAAACGGAGCTGGTCAAAACGCTGGCCTCTTTTCTGTTCGACGACGATACGGCCATGCTGCGACTGGACATGTCGGAATACATGGAAAAGCACGCTGTCAGCCGCCTGATAGGCGCTCCACCCGGCTACGTGGGCTACGATGAAGGCGGCATCCTGACCGAAGCCATTCGGCGCCGACCCTACCAGGTGGTCTTGTTCGACGAAGTGGAAAAGGCACACCCCGACATCTTCAACATCCTGCTACAGGTGCTCGATGATGGCCGCCTGACCGACAGTCAGGGCCGGACCGTGGACTTCCGCAACACCATTATTGTCCTGACATCGAACCTCGGTGCCAAGATCATGACTGAACCCGGCGCATCGTCCGACGACGACGTGGTGCAAGCAGAAGTGATGAAAATCGTGCGCCAGAGCTTCCGCCCGGAGTTCCTGAACCGCCTCGATGAAACGCTGTTCTTCAACCGCCTCGCGCCCGAAGTCATGGACCTGATCGTTGATATTCAGATGCAGAGCCTGGCGGAGCGGCTGGGCGGGCGCGACATCGACATGAGCTGGACTGAAGCCGCCCGGCAATGGCTGGCGCAAGAAGGTTACGACCCCCTCTACGGGGCGCGTCCGCTCAAGCGAGTCATCCAGCGCGTGGTTCAGGACCAACTCGCCCGACAACTGCTCGACGGCAGCATCAAGGCCGGGGATGCCGTTGTGGTTGATCAGGTCGGCTCGGCCATCTTGGTGACTCAAGTCAAAGAGGAAGAGCTGGTCGCCTGATCCAGACGCGCGCCTGCCTGCGTTCGGGTCGCCTGCGCCTGCCTTTAGGAATCCGACCCGACAACCGGCTTGGCGTCATCAATCATGTCCAGGGTGTTGTCTCGCACAATCAGGAAGGACCGCCGCGCGTCGCCTGCCAGTTTCTGACCGCGGGGCAGCTTGGATTTAACCGGGTCGATCTGCTTGCCGTATTTCTTGATCTCGTAGTGCAAATGGTTGCCGGTCGATGATCCGGTGGTCCCGACATAGCCAATCACCTGACCCTTTTTCACCCGCGAACCGACCCGCAAATTCTTTGGGAACCGGGACATGTGGGCATAGAGGGTTTGGTAAATGCCATTGTGCTTGACGATGACGTGCTTGCCGTAACCGCCTGAATGCGTGCGCTTGGCCGTGACGACACCATCGCCGGCGGCGAAGATCTTCGTGCCTTTGGCCGCAGCATAGTCAACGCCACGATGGGGGCGAATTTTACCCGTGATCGGGTGCTTTCGACGCGGGTTAAAGGGCGAGCTCATCCGATAGGGCCGGGCCAAAGGCGCCTTCATCAGCGAGAATGCAGTCGCGCAGGCTTGCTTGGCATCCCGGTCAAAATAGCCCGTGGCGTTCTTCTGCTCGAACCGAAACACCTCGCGTTTGCCGCCCCGCGTATCGACAGCGACATAGTGGATTTTGGGCGAGTCCACGATCCTGCCGTCGTCGGTCAGTCGGGCATCGAACAGCACGGTGAATCTGTCACCGATTTGGATATCCTTGCTGAAATCCGTGGTGCAGCGATGGGTCTCGATGGCGTTGGCAATGATGGTACTCGGCAAACCCATAGCCCTGGCATCTTTCCAGAAGCTGTCCCGAATGGTGCCGGAGGCGATCATCAGTTCTTCGACGTAAACGGTTTCATCGCGATGCGCAGAAAAACCGGTCGCTGTGCGCTCCACTGACACGGTGACGGTTTCCGAAGGCTCAAAATGCAGCGAAATCAGTCGCCCCGGCGCTCCGGGTTCCACGGACGCATCCAGATTGATGGAGATCGGCCAGCCGGGCATGAGCTTGGTCAGGTCAAAAACACCGTCAACAGCCCTGTTGATGGCATTGACGTCAGACCGCGCCAGTCCCTGCTGTTTCAGGATTTTCACCAGATTGTCGCCGCTCTCAATCGTGGCGTATTTGCGGAGTTCCAACAATGCCGGGCGCTCCACGGCACGAATCTCGGCCGCCATATTCATACCGGCGTGACGCTCGGCGACCATCAGTTCGGCCTCGTCAAGCGGCTCACGGATGCGCGCGAGGGACCTTTTGCCCTTCACGCGTCGGGTCAGAAAACTGAAATCAAAGCCCCGGCGACTGGCTTGGTCCTGAGGTACGGCACCGCCAACGGCCATGGCATGCGCTGACGACAGATTGCGTTCGTACCGGACCATCGTCGAAATCCAGTCCGCTCGCGCAGCCGATGCTGTGCAGAACATCAGCCATAAAACAGAACCTGCGAGCACTACGGCCTTCAACACGCCATCCCCTGAGTTTTGCGCACCATCTCGGCTGATCGCGTATCGCTTCAATTCGATCGAGCCTCGTTGAAACAAGGCTTTATCCATACTTGTGTGACTTGAATAGGGCTAAACACCAAAAACCCCTGAGATTGCACGGATAATATTTTGATGTACGCATGTTGTCCGCAGATTGGTCAAGCCCTGCAAATGGGTCCTGTCTGCCCCTTCGAACACGCCTTGAGGTTTTTGATATTGGCCTTTGACAAGGCTGAGGCAGGGGCGTAAACCCCGCTCACTTCCGGCGCACAGAACGCTCTTTTGGAGCCAGACGCGCGGCGGGCTCGTTCTTTGACATTGTTGGTTAAGACAAAAAGAGAGGATGCGCGGCTGGCGCTGAGTTTTTGGTTTATTGGGTTATAAGTGATCTGAGGAAGCTGAAGCTTT
>PAFB01000013.1 GCA_002700865.1 Rhodospirillaceae bacterium | reverse complement strand
AGGCAACCTCCCAGCTGCCCGTTATGCGCAGCGCGGAAACCGCACTTTCGCAGTACTTTGGGTTTGAACATTATTTTTATTCTGTGTAAAGCATCGAACAGAATATTTATTCCGTTTTGGCCTTGAAAGAGATCCTTTGCCGGTGGCCTGGAACCTGAGGAGTAACCCCATGCAATTCGAGCGTATGACCACGGCACAAGCACTAGTCAAATGGCTGACCGCTCAGCACATCCAGCACGATGACGGCCATGAAGAGCCCATTTTCGCCGGGGTGTTTGGCATTTTCGGACATGGCAACGTAACGTGTCTGGCAGAGGCGCTCGAACGGGTACAGGACAAGTTGCCGACATGGCGTGGCCAGAATGAGCAAGGCATGGCGCTGGCGGGGGTTGCCTATGCCAAGGCAAAGCGCGGCCGCCGGATCATGGTGGCGACATCCTCAGTCGGACCGGGGGCAACCAATATGGTCACGGCCGCCGGGGTTGCGATGGCCAACCGCCTGCCGCTGCTGATCTTGTCCGGTGATACATTTCAGAACCGCCGGCCTGATCCGGTACTCCAGCAGGTCGAACACTTCGGTAATCCGACCCTGACTGTGAACGATTGCTTCAAGCCCGTGGTGCGGTACTGGGACCGCGTGACCCACCCTGAGCAGCTGATGGCCACTTTGCCCGCTGCGCTGCAAACGATGCTTGACCCGGCAACCCGCGGACCGGCCTTTCTCGGTCTGCCCCAGGATGTGCAGGCTAAGGCCCACGACTTCCCAAGCGTGTTCTTTGAAAAACGCCTATGGCGGATGCCGCGCAACCGGGCGGACGCTGCACAGATCCAAGCCGCCGCACAGGCGCTCAAAGCCGCGAAAAAGCCTCTGATCATCGCCGGCGGCGGTACACTGTACAGCGAGGCAGAGACTGTGCTGAACGACTTTGCTGCGCGGCGCGGGATCCCGGTTGCAGAAACAACTGCCGGCAAGACCTCGGTTCTGGACAGCCACGCCCACGGCGTTGGGTTGACTGGGCCGACCGGTTCCAGCGCGGGCAACGCCATGGCGCAGGATGCTGACGTGGTGCTGCTGGTGGGGACAAGGTTGCAGGACTTTACCACGGGCTCCTGGACCTGTTTTCAAGACGAGAACGTCACCTTTATCAACATCAACACCGCTGCTTTTGATGCGCACAAGCACCGCTCTTTGCCGGTGGTTGGAGATGCCAAAGCCTGTCTCGCCGAACTCGATGCCGCCATGGGCGATTGGGCAGCTCCAGCGGATCGGATGCAACAGGCACAGGCTGCCATGGAGGAATGGCGTGCCTACCTTGCCGAGCGCCGCATGCCCAACAACGAAACCCCGACCTACGCCCAGGTGGTCGGCGCGGTAAACGAGATGAGCATTGCCGATGACTCCGTTCTCACTGCCGCCGGCGGCTTGCCCGGTGAGATGAACAAGGGCTGGTTAACGAAATCGCATCGTTCCTACGATTGCGAGTACGGTTTCTCCTGTATGGGGTACGAGATCAGTGGCGGCTGGGGGGCCGCAATGGCCCATGCGGAAGCGAAAACCGGAGACGGTGAATTGATCGTCTTTGTCGGCGATGGCTCCTACATGATGATGAATTCCGACCTCTACAGCTCTGTTTTGTCGGGTCATAAAATGATTGTCTTGGTTTGCGACAACGGCGGCTTTGCGGTGATCAATCGTCTGCAGAACTTCAAGGGCGGTGAGAGCTTCAACAACCTGATCCGGGATTGTCGGTTGGGAGAGGGTGTCGAACCCTTCATGCCTGACTTTGCCGCGCATGCGGCAGCCATGGGCGCGATCGTGTACGACGTTGACACCATCAGCGAACTCAAGGACGCCTTTGCCAAAGCCCGCAGCGCAGATCGCACCGTGGTCATCTCAACCCGGGTGCAGTCGCACGACTGGACCGGCGGAGACAGCTGGTGGGACGTGGGTGTTCCGGAAGTCTCACCGCGGGAGCAGGTCCGCACCGCCAAAGAAGAACACGAAGCCGGGCGCGTGCATCAGCGCGTCGGTGTTTAGGAAAAAGTACGCATGACCATCAAAATTGGCATCAGCCCGATTGCCTGGCAAAACGATGACCTTCCCGACCTGACATCCGATTACACCATGGAGCAGGCACTCGAGGAAAGTCGGGAGATTGGCTACACCGGCGTCGAGCGGGGCCAGCGTATGCCTAAGGATACAGACGGCCTCAAAGCCTATCTGGACAAGTACGACATTGCCCTGTGCGGAGGCTGGTGCTCCGGCTCCACACTTATCAACGACTTCGCCGATGAAGTTGCGGCAATCATGGAACAGGTGCAGCAGTTCAAAGCGCTGGAGGCACCTTGTATCGTCTATGCCGAGTGTTCGAATACCATTCAGGGTCATCAAGGCGTTCCCGTCAACGACCGCCCTACCCTGTCCCGCGATGAAATCCGTGCCTATGCGGTCAAGCTCAGTGAGGTGGCGAAGTGGTCGACTGATCAAGGCATGCCCGTTGCCTATCATCATCACATGGGATCGATCATCGAATCTGAGGACGATGTAAACTGGCTGATGGAATACTCCGACCCTGCCGCCTTGCGTCTGTGCTTTGACACCGGACATTTGCTGTTTGGCGGCGGCGATGTATTGGCTACGCTGAACCGCTGGGGCGACCGTGTGCATCACGTGCATTTCAAGGATATCCGTCCAGACGTCGTCAGCGATGTGCGCGACAACTGGCGCTCATTCCTCGATGCCGTCATCGGCGGTGCCTTTACTGTTCCTGGCGACGGCTGTATCGACTTCCACGCGGTGGGTAAGGCTCTTAAGGATATGGATTACAGCGGCTGGATTGTTGTTGAGGCGGAACAGGATCCGGCCAAGGCACCGCCAAAGGAATACAGCCAAATGGGCTACGACCACATCAAGGACGTTTTAAAATCCAGCGGATTGGAGAGTTAAACATGGCCATTCGTGATCTTCGCGTTGACGGTCAGCCAGAAAACCGGACCGGCGTCAAAAAGCTCCGCGTCGGCGTTCTTGGTATGGGGTTCATGGGCGGTACGCACACCCAGGCATGGCAGCGGGTCAAAGCGACTTTCAACCTGCCGATTGATATCGAGATGAAGGCACTGTTTGATATGTCGGACAGGAGCCTCGAGTTGAATGGGCCGCGCTATGAGTTTGAGCGGACCACCAGTGATTGGCGCGAGGTCTGCAGCGCGGACGACATCGACGTCGTCTCCATTTGCACGCCCAATTTTGCCCACGCTGAAGCCGCTGAAATGGCACTCGCTCATGGCAAGCACATCTGGTGCGAAAAACCCATGGCGGCCTCGCTGGCCGATGCCGAACGCATGCGTCAGGCGGCGCACGCGGCAAAAGCCAAAGGCCTGAAAACCATACTGGGTTATAACTACATCAAATCCCCGACCCTTCTGGCCATCAAGCAGATCATCGATGAAGGCGTGATTGGCGATATCGTTCACTTTAACGGTGTCTATGCCGAGGATTTCATGTGCGATATGGACATGCCGCACTCCTGGCGGCTGACCAAAGCCGGCGGCGGTAAGGGCGCGCTGGGCGATATGGGCAGCCATCAGGTCTCCATGGCCATATGGCTTTGTGGCCCGATGAAAGAGGTCTCCTCCCGCCTGCAAACCGTTCACCCTCAGCGTCCTGACGCCGCTACCGGTGAGATGAAGGCCGTGGAGACTGACGACCAGTATTCCGCCATTGGCACCTTTGAAAATGGTGGTCTGTTTACCATGCACACCAGTTGGCTGGGACAGGGTCACAAGATGCAGTTGGCCTTTGAAGTCACCGGCACCAAAGGCGCGATCAAGTTTGATCAGGAGCGCATGGGAGAATTCCAGCTGTTTGAGCAGTCCGGCAACGACAACATGCGGACCAACGGCTTCAAGACCGTACTGATCGGACCCTGGCACGCGCCCTTCGGCAATTTCTGCCCTGCACCGGGTCACCACGTTGGCTTTAACGAAATGAAGATCATTGAGGCAGGCGAGTTCTGTCGCGCCATCCTCGAAGGCGACGAGGCCTTCCCTAACTTTGATGATGGCATGGTCTTCGAGACAGCCTTGCAGGCCATTCAGGATGCGAGCGAAGCCCGCGCTTGGGTAACCCTATGAGGGCCGGTTGAATCATGGAACAGATTGCTTCATCGCTCCCTAGGGATTACCCCGCGCTGCGCGACCTGTTGCTCGCGCGCTATGAGGCCCTGCCCAGTCAACTGAAAATCATTGCACAGCACCTGATCGATCATCCCAATCAGGCTGCTTTCATGACGATCGTAGCCCTCTCCAACGCAACGGGGGTCCAGCCCAGCGCCTTTATCCGGTTCAGCAAGGCGATCGGTTTCAAGGGCTTTTCCGACATCCAGACGATCTTGCGCAGCAACCTCAGCCAGCGGCGTGAAACCTACGCTGAACGTGTCGCACGTTCGGCGGAGGACGCTGATGCTCTGCCGCCGCTCATGCGCTTTACCCAGCTTGCCAACATGAGCATCAATGCGGTTGCCAATGACATCACCGATGATCAGATTGCCACGGCTGTCGAGTTATTCCGTAATGCCCGCTTATTGCACGTGGTTGGCCACCGCCGATCTTGGCCCGTGGCAGCCTATTTTGCCTATATTGCCGCTGGTTTTGGTGCGGAAACGCACTTGTTCAGCCCGGCGGGTGCCATGGTCGAAACCAACGTCAGCCTTATCAAACCGCAGGATGTCATGCTGGCGATTTCCTTTCCGGAATACAGCACCGCCACGCTGGCTTTTGTCGAGCAGGCCCAGCGAGAAAACGTGCCAGTGGTCGCCATCACAAACTCCCGCGTTGCGCCCGTAGCGCGAGCGGCGTCTGTGGTGTTTGAGGTCGATCAGGAAACCACCGGCGGCTTCCGTTCCGCAGCCGGAGCAATGGCGCTGGCGCAGATCCTCGCGGTTTCCTACGGCGAAGCTGCAGGCGGCCTCTAAACCGGGTCGCTCTGGCCTGAGCCTTCCCCGTTTACTTCAGCACCTGTGCGCTGGCCTCATCGGCGAGCCGCAAGCTTGCAAGACCATCGTGCTGATCGGGCATGCCACCACTGCCATCGAGAACCATGCGGACAAAGCCATCCCATTCAGACCGGTAGGCCGCCGCGTAGCGTTCGAGGAAAAAGTGCATGGGCTTCTCACTACGAACCCCGGCTTGCGTAGACGTCACAACCGAGCTTTCGAGAACATTCTGAGCCTGAATCATGCCTTTGGTGCCGTGGACCTCGATGCGCTGGTCATAGCCGTATGACGCGCGACGTGAGTTCGAAATCGAGGCCAGTTTTCCGCTGGCCGTGCTCATGGTGACAACGGCGGTGTCAACATCTCCAGCAGCCCCAATTTCGGGATCTACCAGGTTCGAGCCAAAGGCCTGAACAGCGGTGAATTCCTCGCCCACCAACCATCGGGCAATATCGAAGTCATGGATCATCATGTCCCGAAACAGTCCCCCGGAGACCGTAATATAAGAGACGGGCGGCGCCCCGGGATCCCGACTGAGCACCGTGACCATTTCCACGTCGCCGATGACCCCTGCATCGATCTGCCGCTTGAGTTCCTGAAAGTTGGGATCAAAGCGCCGATTGAAGGCCAGCATGAACGGAACAGGGTTGGCGTGCAGGTGAGAAACCACGCCTTCCACGCGCTCAAGCGACAGATCAATCGGTTTTTCGCAGAATATCGCTTTGCCAGCTGCCGCCGCACGCTCTATCTGATCTGCATGCACGTTCGTTGCAGAGGCAATAACAACAGCATCCACTTCGGGATCAGCCAAGGCATCTTTTTCACTCAAAAAGGCAGCATCATATTGATCCGCAAGCGCTTTTCCTGCTTCCTCTACAGGATCCACCACAGCGTAAAGGCGGCTTCTCTCGTGCGAAGAAACGTTAGCCGCATGTATTTTTCCAATACGACCAGCACCAAACTGAACAACATTCATGAAAATCCCTTTCATAAGCGAACGCCTTACCTTGATGCTCGTTAACAGAATATATATTCTGCATAAAGCCCTAGGCGAAAAAAATGTTTCGCGCACTGGAAACCTATAAATGAACAACCCAAAATCCCTAGACGCTGTATTGATTGGTCGCGCCGGCGTTGATCTCTATGGCGAGCAAATCGGCGGTCGTCTTGCGGATATGGGGTCTTTTGCCAAATACATTGGCGGCAGTCCAACAAACACGTCAATCGGTGCTGCTCGGCTGGGTCTGAAAACAGCTCTGATCACCCGCGTGGGCAACGATGCCATGGGCGAATTCATCCGCGAAGAACTGCAGCGCGAAGGGGTTGAGACAAGGCACGTCCGCACGGACCCCGAACGCCTTACGGCGCTGGTCCTGCTGGGGATCCGTGATACTGAAAGCTTTCCGCTGATCTTCTACCGCGAGAATTGCGCAGATATGGCCATCTGCGAGGATGACATCAGCGAAGACTTAATCGCCTCTGCCAGAGCAGTCGTAACTTCCGGCACACACTTTTCCACGGCCAAAACCAAGGCGGCAAACATGCGCGCGCTCAGCCTTGCCGCCAAGCATGGTGCAAAGCGTGTCATCGATTTGGACTATCGTCCGGTGTTGTGGGGTCTGGCCAACAAGGGCGACGGCGAGACGCGGTTTGTCTCGAACGAGACCGTGACAGCGCACCTGCAAGACGTGCTCAGCCATATGGACCTAATCGTCGGCACCGAAGAGGAATTCCACATCGCCGGGGGCAGCACCGATCCGATTGCAGCCCTGCGGGCGGTCCGCGCGATTTCCGGAGCGACCTTTGTCCTTAAGCTCGGCGCGCACGGGTGCGCGGTGTTTGAGGGTGATATTCCTGATCGTGTGCAGGACAGTCTTGTCGTCGAAGGCTTCCCCATCGAGGTCTTCAACGTCCTGGGCGCGGGTGATGCTTTCATGGGTGGACTGCTGCGCGGGTATCTGCGCGACGAGGGATGGGTCACTGCGTGCCGCTATGCCAATGCCTGCGGTGCCTTTGCCGTCTCCCGCCACGCCTGTGCGCCGTCCTATCCGTCGCAGGAGGAGATGCTGACCTTTATCAATCAGGGATCGGCGCATTTTCGTCTGCGAGAAGACGAACGCCTGAACCAGCTCCATTGGGGTTCCACCCGTCAGGGGGACTGGCCCAACGTTCTGGCTTTCGCCTTTGACCACCGCAGCCAGCTTCAGGCGCTGTGCGACGATCCGGTCAGGATCAGTACTTTCAAAACGCTCTGCGCCGACGTGGCTATCGAGGCAATTGCACGGCACCCAAACCGGCAGATTGGCGTCCTCTGTGATCACCGACTGGGTCAGGAGGCGCTGTTTGCGATGGCTGAGCATCCCCTGTGGATTGCCTCACCCATCGAACTTCCCTCTTCCCGCCCCCTAAGGTTCGAAGGTGGGGCCTCTCTGGCGACGACGCTTAAGGAGTGGCCAAAGCAATCGGTGGTAAAATGTCTGTGCATGACCCACCCGGACGATGACGACGCTCTGTGGGAGGAGCAATCCAGTGCACTGCTAGAGCTGTTCAGGGTAACCCGGAGTCTGGGCCTGGAGCTGCTGCTGGAGTTCATCCCCCCAGCGGAAATGGCAAGCGACCACCGCACAATCGCACGATCGATGGAAATGACTTACGCGCTGGGTATCTTCCCCGACTGGTGGAAGCTGCCGGCACCGGATGCGGACCGGTGGGACGCCGAGTGGGCAGAATGGGAACGGGTGATCGAGCAAAACGATCCCCATTGCAGAGGAGTTCTGCTGCTGGGACTTGCTGCCCCGCAGAGTGAAGTCAAAGCCAGCTTGACGCGTGCCAGCGAGCGGCTTTTGTGCAAGGGTTTTGCCGTGGGACGGACGATCTTTGGCGATGCTGCCAAAGGGTGGTTTGGTGGGACACTCACTGACACGGAGGCCAAAGACATGATGGCGAAATCCTTTGACGATCTGATCGCTGCATGGCGTTCCTGATCCCGCACCGCTCACCGGAGCAAAACCTTGATGCTGTCGTCATTGGGCGGGCGGGTATGGACCTTTACCCGGCCCCCCATGGCACCAAAACCGCCCAGGCAGATACTTTTACCAGCGATCTGGGCGGGTCTGCAGGAAACATTGCTGTGGCTCTGGTCCGACACGGATTGCGCGTGGGTCTGGCGGCGCCCGTAACCAGTGATCCAGTGGGGCAGTTTGTGTGTAACAAGCTCCGCCACTACGGCGTCGAGCACCTGACGCCAACACCTGTCACCGGGGTCGAACGCACGTCATTGGCGCTGGCTGAGAGCAGAGCCAGCGATTGTGATGTGGTCATCTACCGCAATCAGGCCGCTGATTTTGCCCTTTCACCAGACACCTTCGACCTTGCCCACGTAGACCGCGCACCCATGCTGATCGCCACCGGCACAGCGCTGGCCCTTGAGCCAAGCCGGACGACGACACTGGCAGCCCTGACGCGCTCCGGTTGTGGCGTGCTGGATCTGGATTACCGGCCCTACAGCTGGGCCAGCGATGATCAGGCACGGGCCGTTTATCAGGAGGCCATCGAGGCCTCTGAGGTCATTATTGGCAATGACGAGGAGTTTGGCCGACTGGGCGGCTCGCTGGCTGGCGGCAGGGCTTTTGCCCACGCCCTCGCGCAGCAGCGTGAAGGACGGCTGGTGATCTACAAGATGGGCGGCGATGGTGCCGTCACCTTTAACGGTGATCAGGCTTTCACAACCCCGATTTTTCCCGTCAACGTGCTTAAACCCTTCGGGGCGGGTGATGCGTTTATGGGTGGATTGCTGGCAGCAATGTGTGCCGGACACGGGATTGAGTCTGCCGTTTCCTTTGGTTCTGCTGCAGCGGCGATTGTGGTCAGCACACGCGGCTGTGCCAGTGCAATGCCAACCAAGGCTGACGTTCAGGCCTTTATCGACACCCACAATCGCGGCTAAATCAGTCTCGTCTCTTTGACCACTGCCGCACGTCTTTCATTTTAGCCGTTTGACCCAATACAAGGTTTCTGTCCCATGCACATCGCTCCTTTTGACAACCAAAACCGCGCCATCGTTGACAAGGACGACCCTGTCACCCCCCTGGTCTATTTCAACATCGTCAAACTCCGTGGCGGTGAGGCTTACGTGAGCGAGATAGCCGGCTATGAAACCTGCATCGTTCCTGCGACCGGCACGGTGGATGTGCAAGTCGGTGCCTGGCGTGCGGACGCCGTTGGTGGCCGGGGCTCGGACGTATGGGATGGCGAGCCAAACGCGGTCTATGTCCCCGTCGGCGCGCGAGCGGAGATCACCGCAAAGGACGACTGTGAGGTGTTTATCGCCGGCGCCAGATTTGACGAAATCTATGAGCCCTTTGTGGTCCGCGCCGACGATATCGATCCGGTGCAATACGGCAGCGACGACACCAAAACCCATCGTAAAATCAAGCACCTGCTGGGACAAAACCCACCGGGAAAGGTGGGCCGCTTGCTGATTTCTGAGCTTTACACCGTCGGCGCAGGCGGATGGTCAGGCTTCCCGCCGCACAAGCACGACACCGACCGCCTACCTGATGAATCCCATCACGACGAGGTCTACAACTTCCGTTTCCGCCCCGAGCATGGCTTCGGCATGCAATTGCTCCAACGCGAGGATGGCGTGGTTGGAGAGGCCTACCATATCGTTGATGGCAGCACGCTCCAGATCGACAAGGGCTACCATCCCTGTGTTGCCGCACCGGGTTATGAAATGTACTACTTCACGATCCTTGCAGGAGCGTCACAGCGTTCGCTTGTCCAATTCTTCCAGCCCACCCACGCCTATCAGGTCGAGACCATTCCCGGCATCAAGGACATGGTAGCAAAGTTCAAATAATGCCGCTGGTTACACTCCGAAAAGTTCTTTCCGCCGCACAGGACCGTCAGGGGCTGGCTTTGGGGTTTGTGTGTCAGGGCTGGGAAGACTCCCGCGCCTACGTCAAGGCAGGCGAGGCAGCAGGGGCACCTGTTATCCTGTCCGCCGGTCCCGATGCACGGGCCAACATGCCCGTACAACTGTGGGGAGAGATGTTCCGTGAACTGGCCCGGTCGGCCAGCGTTCCCGTTGTCGCTCACTTGGACCATGGCCGCACGCTCGAAGAGTGCGAGGCGGCCATCGATGCGGGATTTTCCAGCGTCATGATCGACGGCAGCACCCTGCCTCTGGCTGAAAACATCGCGCTGACCAATGCAGTATCTGCCGCCGCAGGTCAGTACGGGGTCAGTGTGGAAGCTGAAATCGGTCAAGTGGGGTATCAGGACGGCGCAGCCAGCGAAGGCACCACGCTCGAAGAAGCCGAAGCTTTCGCCGCGCAGACCCATGTTGATGCGCTGGCAATATCCGTGGGCAATCTGCATCTGCAGACCAAAGATCACGCACAGATCGACTGGCAACGGCTAGCCGAAATCGAAACCGTTACGACTATGCCGCTGGTGCTGCACGGCGGTTCAGGAATTCTGCCAGCGGACCGTTTGCGGTTGGCGCGCGAGCATCGGGTGCGCAAGCTCAATGTCGGGACCGAACTGCGCCAGTGCTTTGGCGCGGAAATCCGGGAGGTGCTTGACGCAGACCCGGCGCTATTTGATCGAACGGCCATTCTGACCCGCGCAGAACCAGCTCTGCAAAGGCTTGCCGAGGCGCTGCTGAACCGCGCGTGGAACGCCTGAACGCCGTCTGTCTCTGGCCAGATTAAACTTGACCAATACCCCGCACTGCCACAGTCTTTTTGTAAATCGGGCCAATGGTTCAATTATCGCACCGACTGGTTCTTGACAGGGTACTCGATATGGATTCAGGCCCATCGCTTCCGGCCTCTGCCCCAGTCGTCATTATCGGCGGCGGCATCATTGGGACATCCACGCTTTACCATTTGGCACTGCGCGGGGTTGAAGGTGTCTTGTTAGAGCGCAAAAAACTCGCGAGCGGCACCACTTGGCACGCAGCCGGGATCGTCGGACAGTTGCGCGACAGCTCCGCTCAGACCGAACTGGGCAAATACACCGCACGGTTGTTTCGCACGCTGGAGGAGGAAACCGGCCAAAGCACGGGCTACAAGCAAAACGGCACCATCAATCTCGCCCTCAGCCCCGTTCGGCATGAACAAAACCTGCGCGCCCATGACCACGCCAAACGAATGGGGATCGAAGCGCAGCTGCTAGATGCGCAGGCATTGGCGTCATACTGGCCGTGGATCGAACGCGATGATGTTCTATCCGCCTTCTACGTGCCCTCAAACGGTCAGGTAAACCCGCTGGATACAACGGTGGCACTGGCCAAGGGCGCAAAGAGCCGGGGTGGGCAGATCTTTGAGGATACCAAGGTTCAGCGGCTGGAGATCGATAAAGGGCGCGTGGTGGGCGTGGTCACAGATCACGGCACGATCCGAACAGATCGGGTTTTGCTGGCCGCGGGCATGTGGAGCCACCACTTCGCCAAGGCCCACGGGATTACCCTGCCCCTGCACGCCGCAGAACATTTTTACATCGTGACCGAACCCATGGATGGTTTGCCTGCCGATCAACCGATCCTGAACATCGCGGAGGAACGCACATACTGGAAGGAAGACGCCGGAAAACTGCTCATTGGCGGGTTTGAAGCGCTGGGAAAGCCCTACGGTGCGGACGGCATCCCTGAGCACTTTGAATTTGACGAGTTGCCCTTTGACCTTGAGCACGTCAGCCCCTAGTTAGAGCGCATGTTTGCGCGCATGCCCAAGCTTGAGACGCTGGGGGTCCGCACGTACTTTAACGGCCCCGAAAGCTTCACACCCGATGGCCGGCCTTATCTGGGGCCCAGCGCTGAGGTTGAAGGGGTTTATATCGCGGCAGGGATGAATTCCAACGGCATTCTGAATTCAGGCGGGGTCGGCCTGACCATGGCTCAATGGTTGATTGACGGCACCCCGTCACGGTCCATGCTCCCCCTGCTTGCTGTCCGCGCGCACCCGTTCCAACAAAATACCGCTTACGTCAGAGAACGCGCCGCAGAGAGCGTGGGATTCCACTATGGTTTGCACTGGGCCGGACGAGAGGTGAACAGCGCGCGTGGCGTGCGCCGGGTACCGCTACACTCCCGCATGGACGCGGCCGGGGCAGCCTTTGCCGAGCGCATTGGCTGGGAAGTTCCGATGGTCTATGGCGCCCCGTGGCAGGACAAGCCCTCTCTGGCCTGGAAACCATGGTCTGCTCAGGTTCAGGAGGAATCCTTAGCCGCTCGCGATACAGCCGCGCTGGTCGATCAGTCCATGTACGCTAAACTCATTATTCAGGGACCGGATGCGCTAAAGGCATTGAACCGGGTGTGCAGCGCCCAAATCGATGTGTCGGTTGGGACGACCGTTTACACGCCGTTCCTGAACCCGAAAGGGGGCATTGAAGCTGATGTGACCGTAACGCGGATGACGGAAACCCGGTTTTTGGTGATCACCGGTCACCCCAGTCAAATCCGCGATCAGCACTATATTACCCGCAACGCAGACCCCGCTTGGCGCTTTGAAGTGTTCGACGCCACCGCCGCGTTTGCGCTGCTGTCTCTGCACGGTCCGCAGTCGCGGACGATTTTGCAGGCGCTGGCAGGGACCGCGGCCGGACGGGATGCGCTGTCGGCTGAAGCTCTGGCTTTCGGTGCCGCGCGAGAGGTAGACTTGGCCCATGCCCGCGCGTGGGTGATCCGACGGTCGTTTGTGGGTGAACTCGGGTTCGAAATACTGGTTTCGTCCGAATTCGTAGACGGGATCTATGAGGCCCTGATGGCGGCAGGCGAGCCGCTGGGGATGCGGCTTATGGGCATGTTTGCGCTCAACGCCTGCAGGATCGAGAAGGGCTTTTTACACTTTGGCCATGATATCGGCGAAGAAGACACGCCGCTCGAAACCGGCCTTGGGTTTACCGTAGGCTGGGACAAGCCAGCGTTTATCGGGCGTGAGGTGCTGCTCAGGCAGCGCGAGGCCTTGCGCCGACACGGAGGCACGGACCATCGGACCGCTTGCATCCACGTCCCTGATCTGACGGCAGAGGCGGGTCCTTACCTGATTCACAATGAACCTATCTGGCACAGCGGTTCGATTGTCGGACAGGTTACTTCAGGCGATTTTGGTTTTAGGCTGGATGGCGTTTACGGATTGGCGACCCTGCATCGAAAAGGCGGCGTGACGCCTGACTGGATCAGCGGTGGTGGTTTTGACGTGCAGATCGCCGGGCAGCACTAACCCGCGACGTTGAGCCTGAAGGGCTTCTACGATCCCAAAGGGACACGCATGCGGGGCTGAATGAAAAGTGGCACAAGCGAGCGAAGGCAGGTGCGGGCGCAACAGCCCCATCCAGACCAGCGGAGGAAAAGGAGACTATCGTGACCAAGACCATTCTCGTGATCGGTACTTATGACACCAAGAACGCCGAGTTGACTTACGTCTGCGACACCATTCGTGCGCAGGGCGGCGGTGTGATTTCCATGGATGTCTCGGTGTTGGGCGACCCGGCAGAGCCCACGGACGTCTCCAAGCACGATGTCGCCGCAGCGGCTGGAAAAACTATTCAGGACGCGATTGACTCCGGCGACGAAAACCACGCCATGCAAATCATGGCTCAAGGCGCTGCAAGGTTGTGTGCAACCCTTTACGCCGATGGCAAGATCGACGGCATGATCGGGCTGGGCGGGACCATGGGCACAGACCTTGTCCTCGACTGCGCACAGGCTTTGCCGATGGGCGTGCCGAAGTTTGTGGTTTCGACCGTGTCGTTCTCGCCGCTGATCCCAGCAGACCGTCTCTCACCCGATATACATATGATCCTGTGGGCCGGGGGGCTTTATGGGCTGAACTCGGTGTGCAAGTCTTCGCTCAGCCAAGCCGCAGGCGCAGTTCTGGGGGCGGCTCAGGCCGTTGAACCCCCGGTACGGGACCGCCCCGTTATCGGCATGACCAGTTTGGGATCTTCATGCCTGATGTATATGAAGCTTCTGCGCGAGCCCCTGCTAGAACGGGGCTTCGAAGTCGCTGTTTTCCACGCCACGGGCATGGGCGGCATGGCGTTTGAGGCCTTAGCACGGCAAGGTTACTTTGCCGCCGTGCTCGACCTGGCTTTGCCTGAACTGAGTAACCTGATGGTGGGGTCAGTGGTCAGCTCTGGCCCTGACCGCCTGACCAACGCCGGCGCTGCCGGTATCCCGCAGATTGTGTCGCCGGGCTGTGCTGATCTGATTGATTTCGCAGGCTGGCAGGATATTCCTGCCGCCTACCGCGACCGCCCTTTTCACGCGCACAATCGGTTGGTGAAGTCGTCGGGATTGTCGGGGGACGAGCGCCGCGCGCTGATCCGCTTGGTCGCTCAGCGGCTTGAGCAGGCGCAGGGGCCGGTACACTTCCTGATGCCGCTGCATGGCGTGGAGGAGTGGGACAAGGCAGGCCAGCCTGCCCACGACCCCGACGCCCTCGTCGCCATGATCGACGAAGTCCGCCGGTCAATTTCCAACGCCGTTCCGACCACCGAAGTTGATGCCCATATCAATGACCAAGCCTTCGCTGACGCGGTACTGGCCATCGTCGATGACTGGATCGCAGATGGCACCCTGTCGGCGACTGGTGTTGCGGCCTAGTCGCCTGTATAAATCGACCCTGTGCCCTGATCTTGCTGCCCCATCGCGACTCTATTAGCGGGCCTCAACGGTTAACAGGTGTAGTTCATCCCGATACGGCCACCATCGACATAGATCGTCTCGCCGGTGATGTAGCTGGACTTGGGCGAGCACAGGAAAGCAACCACGTCCGCGATTTCTTCGACGGTACCCACGCGCTTGAGCGGGGTTCGGCTCATCACGCGGGCCATGGCCGTGGGGTCTGCGTTCACGCCGGCCATCATTTCGGTGTCAATCGACCCCGGACCCACGGCATTAACGCGGATGTTGGCCTCGGCCAGTGCCAGCGCAGCGGACTTTGTGATCTGGTTTACCCCGCCTTTGGACGCACAGTAAGCAGGGATGGTTGGGATCGCTACCACAGCGTTGATCGACGACATATTGACGATTGCGCCCTCAATGCCGCGGTCCAGCATGGTCTTCGCCGCCCGCTGCAGAGCCACAAACACCCCGCGCAGATTGACACTGATGACTTTGTCAAAAGCAGCAAGATCGTAGCTCATAAAGTCGCCGGGCATGGCCACACCGGCATTGTTGACCAGAGTCGTGACCGGGCCGAGATCGGCTTCAATGGTGTCAAACAGGGCAAGGATAGCGTCGGCATCGGACATGTCGCAGATCATGCCGGTTCCGCCCAAGGCTGAGGCGGTATCCATCACGCTGTCCTGCACGTCGGCAAGCACGACATGATAACCATCAGCGGCCAGCGCCTTTCCGCACGCAGCGCCAATTCCCTGTGCGCCACCTGTGACCAAAGCAATGGGTTTTGAAGACATGTTCTGTTCCTTGAGTTCGAGTGAGAGCTGGATGTTGCTCTACGGGTTGTGAGGTGTCAATTTTACCGCCAAAGCGTCGCGTGAAACGCGTCAATTATGCAGGAGTTACCCCGTGTCAAAGCTCAAGACAACTGCCGCTGAAATGGTTCAGGCGGCCCGCGACCGGATCGAAGAGATCGAGACCCTTGATCTGATTGCCCGTCTGGACGATCCCGATACCGTCATCGTGGACATCCGCGACATCCGCGAACGTCAGCGCACCGGCGCCATTCCCGGCAGCATCCACGCCCCGCGCGGCATGCTCGAATTCTGGATCGACCCTGAAAGCCCCTACCACAAGGACGTGTTCGCACAGGAGGGCAAGCGCTATGTTTTCCACTGCGCTTCAGGCTGGCGATCCGCGCTGAGTGTGGCAACGCTTCAGGACATGGGCTTTGAGGCTGCGCACCTCAAAGAAGGCTTCAGCACCTGGGAAAAGCACGGCGGGCCTGTCGATGAGGTGCCCCGGAAGGACGGCTGAGGCTGCTCTATTTGCTGATGAAGGGAGGCGGGGCGAAGGCTTGCACCGCCGGCGGCTCGCCTTTGGTCCATTTGCGCACGTCCAGCCGCACCGAATGAGCGGCTGGCGACTGCGACAGGCTGGAGGTTCGACGGTCGTGGGTCAGAGCATTGGGGTTGCCGTGCCGGTCCAGCGGCGGTGACTGGCTGAAGTCTGGATCGTACCAGGCGCCGGTCCACAGAAACAGGCACCCGGGCCGCACATCATCGCTGATTCTCGCCCCAGCAAGGCACCGCCCGCGCCCGTTAAACAGCTCCACCACGTCCCCGTCTGCAATCCCCCTTGCCGCGGCGTCAGCCGGGTTAATGAGCACGGGCTCGCGGTCTTTGACCTTGTACGAGCGGCTGTAAGCGCCGTCGTCGAGTTGACTGTGCAAGCGGGTTTTGGGCTGGCCGGAAAGCAGGAACAACGGACCGTGTTCAGCAGGATCATCGCGCGGCGGAAACCACGTCGCCTGCCCCGGACAATCGGCCAAACCAAACCCGGCAATGGTCTCGGAATAAAGCTCGAGCCGACCACTGGGCGTTGGCAGTGGGTGCTTTTCAGGGTCGGCGCGAAAATCGGCGAGATAGACTTGTTCAGGGCTGGGATCGGGAACAGCAATGGCATCCCCGGCAATAAAGGTCTCCCAGTCCGGTAGCGCCACCCCGGCGCGGCTCGAAAACTGCCGCGTGACGTCCCAAAGCGCCTCGGCCCACTGCTCGGCGGTTCGGTTTTCAGTGAAGGCTTCGGCTGACCCCAGCCTGTCGGCGAGATCGGCGTAGATGTCGTACTCCAGCCGCGCTTGGTAAGGCGGCGCGGCATGGGCTGGCATGGGGACAAGCGAGTCATCGGACTTGCCAGCGCCAAAATCCAACCGCTCCTGCGCTGCTGCGACGGGCAGGACAATGTCGGCATGACGCGCGGCAGCGGTCCAACCGATTTCATTGACGATCACGGTCTCCGGGGTCTGAAAAGCCGCGTGCAGGCGCGTCAGGTCTTGATGATGGTGAAAGGGATTACCCCCGGCCCACCACACCAGCCGCGCATCGGGAAAGCGTCTTTGCTGTCCATTGTAAAGGTAGTCTCCACCCGGATTCAGCAGCATCTCCGCGATCATGGCAACCGGCAGAAAATCGGACACGGGATTGGCGAGTTGGCGCATGGTGCCTGAGCTGAACAACCGCTCTTTCGTGCCAATATTGCCGTTGACCGCTGCGCCGATGATATAGCCGCCGCCGGGCAACCCAATCTGCCCCAGCATGGCGGCCAGCGTGACGCACATCCACAGCGGTTGCTCACCGAAGTCTGCGCGCTGAAGGCCTGCGGCAACAGTGATCAGCGTGCGCTTTGCCGCCATTTCCCGGGCAAGGGCGACGATGCGCTTGGCGGGGATACCGGTTTGCGCTTCGGCCCACTGCGGAGTCTTGGCGATACCGTCTGCGCCCTCCCCGCGCAGCGCCGCCGCCACGCGGTCGAAGCCCACGGTATAGCGATCCAGAAAGGCCGGATCGTGCAAGCCTTCATCCAGCAGCACAAAAGCAAGCCCCATCATCAGCGCGGTGTCAGAACCGGGCCGGGGCGCGAGCCATTCTGTTTGAATGTCAGCCCTCATGTCGCTGCGCAGCGGGCTGATGTTGATAAACTCAACCCCCGCCCGGGCGCAGGCGCGCACAGCACCGGGAAAGCGATGGAAGGTCAGGCCACCATCACAAACCGCTGTATTCCGCTCCGCCAAACCACCAAAAGCAAGCACCAACTCACTGTGCTTCTCCACCACAGACCAGCGCGTCGAGTCGATGATGCTGAGTCGATAATCCTCACTGATATACGGCATCAGCACCAAAGCCGCGTTGTAACTGTAGTTACCTTCCGACCGGACGAAGCCGCCCTGAGTATTCAGAAACCGCTTGAGCAGCGATTGCGCATGGTGAACACGACCCGCGCTGGACCAGCCATAGGACCCGGCGAAAATCGAGCCGTTGCCGTGCTGTTCCCGCACCCGCCGTATTTCACCGGCAATCAGTTCCAGCGCCGCGTCCCACTCGACTTCAACAAAGGCATCCTGCCCCCGCGTTCCTGCGCGCCGCTGGGCTCCATGTTCAAGCCAGGATGCCCGGACAGCCGGGCGACGGATGCGGCTGGTGCCGTACAGGCTGCCGGGAATGTTCTCGTTGAGGCGGTTCGGGGCTGGGTCAGCGGCGTAGGGGTGAACGGCGGTGATCCGTGTGCCGTCGGTTTCCACGATACCCGCGCCCCAGTGGCTGGATGTCAGTGCGCTGTGTTTGCTGGTCATGGATTGGGCTGCCTGTCCACTGCTTGATGCCTGAGCTCGCGATCACCGTAACCAGCTTGCCTGCCTCTGCCAAGCATCCCGCCGCGAGTCATAATTCGTTGCGTCGAGCGGACTTGTGGCAGAATATAGCCTGATCAATTGACCCCAGAAGAGACGCGCGACCATGCCCGACGGTTCT
>PAFB01000012.1 GCA_002700865.1 Rhodospirillaceae bacterium | reverse complement strand
TGGGAAAAACCACTACGGCGCGGATTGTCGCACGGGCGCTGAATTGCCAGGAAGACGGCCGCACCAGCCCCGCCGCCGACCCCTGCGGCCAGTGCGAATCCTGCCGAGCCATCAGTGAGGATCGCAGCGTTGACGTGTTGGAAATCGATGCTGCCAGTCATACCGGCGTCGATAACATCCGCGACCTGCTCGACGGGGTGAAATACGCGCCGGTTTCCTCGCGGTACAAAATCTACATCATTGATGAAGTGCACATGCTCTCCAAGGGCGCGTTCAATGCGCTGCTGAAGACGTTGGAGGAGCCGCCTGCGCACGTCAAATTTCTGTTCGCAACCACAGAAGCTGACCGTGTTCCCATAACGGTCCGAAGCCGCTGTCAGCGCTTCGATCTGCGTCGAATATCCGCCGACGATCTCGCCGCCTATTTCGCCACGCTCGTGGACAAGGAGGGTGTGACGATTGAGGATGAGGCTTTGCAGCTGATTGCGCGCGCGGCGGACGGTTCGGCGCGCGACGGCTTATCCTTGCTTGATCAAGCAATCGCGCTGTCCCACGGGCAGGTGAGCAGCGACGACGTTCGCGCCATGCTTGGATTGTCCGATCAGAGCCGTGTTATCGCGCTGTTTAAAGCCATTGCCAGCGGCCAGCCGGAAACGGCGCTGAGCCTGTTTCAAGGGCTCTATGCCGATGGCGCCGACCCGGCGGGGGTCATTCGGTCTGTGGCAGAGTTCAGCCATGATCTGACCCGCCTGCACGTGACCAAAGGCAAGGCAGATTTGGGACCCGGAGAAGCCAACCGAGAATCCATTCTTGAAGTCGGACGCGGGTTGTCGGTGCCGCAACTGAGCCGGTTTTGGCAGGCCTCGCTTGCGGGTCTGGCCGAGGTGCAGTCGGCCTTCCAGCCGTCTATGGCGGCAGAAATGGTGCTGATGCGGCTGTGCTACCTGGCGCAAATGCCCGATCCTGCTGGCCTGCTGGCGCAAATGCGCGACGCGTCGGGAGCTGCGCCGCCGGGGGATGCCGCCCCGCGAGTAGCGCTGGCGCCTTCTGGTGCCCCGGTGTCAGCGTCCACGCCCTCGACCCCAAAGGCACCTGAATCTTCGTCCTCGTCGTCTCCGTCACCCGCCCCATCACCGGCGGCTCCTCCCCCAGTGGCGGCTCCTTCAGAGGGGACTTCTTCAACCGTCGAAACGCGGCAAGAGGAGCCCCCCATACCAGAGGCCCCGGATTGGAACGACATCCCGCCTCTTGATGACGCTCCCCCGCCACTGGAAGCTTTTGACGGCGAGGGTGAGTTACAGCCGCAAGCCGAACCGGAAATCCTGACCCTGCCTGCTGGATTTGATGGACTGATCGACATGATTGGCGAGCACGCCTCCGCTCTGCTCAGTGCACAATTGGCTGAAGACGTGCATCTGGTTCGCTTTGAACCGCCCCGGATCGAGCTGCGGCTGACGTCCCGAGCGCCCCGCGATCTGCCTCGGATGCTGCAGGAAGCCGTTCTGAACCTGACGGGTGAGCAACTGACCGTTGCAATCTCGGATGAGGAGGGCGATTTGCCGGTCGCTGAGGCGCGGCGATTGGCGCTGCAGGCTGAGCTGGACCAAGCCTCCAAACACCCTACTGTGCAGGCAGCCCTGCAGGCTTTCCCGAGCGCAAAAGTGCAGGATGTGCGCTACAAACCCAACGCGACACCACAGGAGTAGGCACGCGATGAAAAACCTTGGAAACATGATGAAGCAGGCTCAGGCCATGCAGGCCAAAATGGCAGAAGCTCAGGCCAAGCTCGAACAAATGACGGTCGAGGGCGCGTCGGGCGGCGGCATGGTTAAAGTTGTTTTGTCGGGTAAGGGCGAGATGAAGGGCGTGACCATCGATCCTGCGCTGATCGACCCGGACGACGCTGAAGTGCTCGAAGACCTGATTGTCGCGGCTCATAACGACGCCAAGGCAAAGTCTGAAGAAATGATGGCCGAAGAAATGAAGGCCGTCACCGGGGGCTTACAGTTGCCGCCGGGCATGAAGATGCCGTTTTAAACAAGGGTTCTGATGTACCCATGATCCTCGGCGACCTTGACCCTCTGTTAAAGCTGCTCAGCCGCATGCCCGGTGTCGGTCCGCGGTCAGCCCGTCGCTTGGCGCTGGAGTTGATCCAGAACAAGGATTCACTGATGCGCCCGCTTGCGCATGCGCTGATGGAAACCGCGGATGCTGTCCGGGCCTGCGAGACCTGCGGCAATCTTGATACGCAAAGTCCCTGCCGCGTTTGCCAGTCGCCCAGCCGGGCCGACGAAAACGGTCAGACGGTGCTCTGTGTGGTCGAAAGCGTGAGCGACTTGTGGGCCTTGGAGCGCTCGGGAAGCTTTAAGGGGCGCTACCACGTCCTGGGCGGGACGCTGTCGGCTCTGGATGGCCGCGGGCCGGATCAGTTGCGCGTGGGTTCCCTGCTGGAGCGGGTGCGGCGGGGTGAAGCCAAAGAAGTGATCCTCGCCCTTTCTGCGACTGTCGATGGTCAAACCACGTCGCATTATCTGGCTGAACGGCTGCGGGAATTGGGGGCAGATGTTAGCGCGGTGGCGCAGGGGGTGCCGGTTGGCGGCTCGCTGGAATACCTCGACGACGGTACTTTGCTCGCCGCGATGAATGCCCGGCGGTCGGTTTGACCGCCTACTAAAGGCGCGGTCGGTTTGACCGCCTACTAAAGGCACTGTCGGTGTGACCGCCTAATCAAGGCTCGGTCAGTTTGGCGGAGGGTGAACCGGCTTCGCTAATCGGCCTTTTCCAAAATGACAGTCGTGCTCTCCACGTCCACAATCTTGGCAAATGCGCCCACGTCGAAGCTTTGGTCCGACCTAGCCCGCCAGACGGTATCGCCGATCCGCACCGAACCCGATCCGCCAGCCCTGATGGCCCGGTGCACTTCGACCACCTGCCCAATCATCGAAGCGCCGCGATCGTTGAGATCGTTGTCCTCGCTGGAACTGAGATAGCGCTTCCACAGATTGCGACCCACCAGCAGGCCAACCAGTGATCCCAGGCCAAAGATCAGCAGATTGATCCAGGGCGTTTCACCCGGTGTGAGCCAGGCAAAACCAGCGGCCAGAATACTGCCGATCCCGAACCAAAGCAGGATTGTTCCCGGTGCCATCAGTTCCAGAAGCAACAGCCCGAAGCCAAGGGCCAGCCAGAACCAAGGGGCGGCTAAGAAATCGACAAACTCCATTGAACCGGTCCTTCCCGTTATTTCTTGTTCTGGTCCAAAGACGCTTTGGCGAGCTCAGATATACCACCGATGGCGCCGATGACGTTGGAGGCTTCCAGCGGCATGAACACCAGCTTGCCATTGTTGGAGCTAGCGATTTCCTTCAGCGCGGTGATGTAGTTGTTGGCGACGAAGTAGTTCACCGCCTGCAAGTCACCTTCGGCAATGGCCTTGGAGACCATTTCGGTGGCGCGGGCTTCGGCTTCTGCTTCACGTTCACGGGCTTCTGCGTCGCGGAAAGCGGCTTCGCGGCGACCTTCTGCTTCGAGGATGAGTGACTGCTTTTCACCCTCAGACTTCAGAATTTCAGCCGCCCGGAAGCCCTCGGCTTCCAGAATATTGGCGCGCTTTTCCCGCTCGGCTTTCATCTGCCGGGCCATGGCGTCGACCAGATCGCGCGGCGGGGTGATGTCTTTGATCTCAACACGGGTAATTTTCACGCCCCAAGGGTCAGAGGCGTCATCGATCACCCGCATCAGCGATTCGTTGATGCGGTCTCGGTTCGAGAGGATTTCGTCCAGATCCATCGAGCCAACCACCGTACGGATGTTGGTCATGGTCAGGTTGACGATGGCTCTGGTCAAGTTGCGCACTTGGTAGGAGGCGCGCGGGGTGTCAACGACCTGATAGAAGACCACGCCATCGACGGTAACCATGGCGTTGTCCTTGGAGATCACTTCCTGGCTGGGGATGTCCAGCACCTGTTCCATGACATTCATGCGAATGCCGATGGCGTCGAAAAAGGGGACGATGATGTGCAGACCCGGATCAAGCAGGCGCGTGAATTTTCCGAAGCGTTCCACCGTCCATTCGTTCCCCTGTGGCACAGCCTTGACCGCGCCGGTGACCAGAAAAACGATGACGAGGAAGATGGCGACAATGACAATCGAGCTGAAGCTCATGAATAAGCCGAACAGTTCCATTTTTGGTTTCCTTTGGTGGCTTGAAGTGCGACTTGAGGTGAATAGACGGTGCGCATATCAGATATGTGAACTTTGACAGGAATATGCAAGGTTTTCCCGTCGGAATACGGCACCGGTTGTCAGGCTCAGCCCACAGCTATACCTATGCGCTCACACGGACATTTACGAGGATACGAGGCTGCCATGGCGGTTCTGCCCATACTCATCGCCCCCCACCCAACGCTCAAGGCCAAGGCCAAGCCGGTGAAGGAAGTCACCGATGCTGTGCGGGCGCTGCTCGATGACATGCTGGAGACCATGTATGACGCGCCCGGTATCGGGCTGGCGGCGAACCAGATTGGGTCGTTGGAGCGTGTGCTGGTCATGGATTGCGGCGCGCGGGAAGAGGACGAGGAAACTCGGCCCATGAAGATCATTAACCCAGTCATCACCGGCGTTTCTGAAGAGCTTTCCAGCTACGAGGAAGGCTGTTTGAGCATTCCCGAGCAATACGCCGATGTCGAACGCCCGGCGGCTGTGCAGGTCAAGTACCTCGACGAGAACGGCAAGACGCAAGAGCGGGTTTTTGCAGGGCTTGAGGCAACGTGTGTGCAACACGAAATCGACCACCTCGACGGCATCCTGTTCGTCGATCACTTGAGTAACCTCAAGCGCAACATGCTGATGAAGAAGCTCAAAAAGCTGATCAAGGAACGTGAGGACGAGGCCGCCAATGGCTAGCGACGACACGACGACCGACAAGGCGGACGGGTTCGCGGCCAGCTGGGCGACGGACGCACTGGAAATCATGGACGCCTTCGGTCGCGTCGTGCCGATTTCGCTGCGCTACAACACGGGCTTCATGGACGCGACAGTGCGCGCCAGCGTTGCTGATCGCGTGACCTTCTTTTGGCGGTTTGAAGATGATGCCTTGATGGGCGCAGGCGGGGCTTCGGCGGAGATGGAAGCGGCTTTGGCCGCGATGGAGCAGGCGATTATCGAGGCTATTCCCGGCGATGGTGGATCACTGGTTGCGGTGCGGCTGGGGAACGGGATGGTTGAATATGCCGTCGCCTTCTTTTCTCAGGCTGCCCATGAGAGCTTTGCCGAGCATTTCGAGCCGCCCGAAGCCTTTTTCAACAAATTCGCCGCCCAGCAATTCGAGCACGGGTTCGAGTTCTGGCCTGAGTACTTGCCCAAGGGCTTCGAAGCGGAGGGTTAAAACATGCGGGTGGTCTTCATGGGGACGCCAGAGTTCTCCGTTGTCGCTCTGCAAGCGTTGATCGAGGCAGGGCATGAGATCGCCTGTGTCTATTCCCAGCCGCCCCGTCCAGCCAAGCGCGGCCAGAAAGAGCGCCCTTCGCCGGTACATACGGCTGCTGAGGCCGCTGGCATTTCCGTGCGGACCCCGCTGAATTTCAAGGATGCCGCTGATCGTGACGCCTTTACCGCGTTGAGGGCTGAGGTCGCTGTAGTCGTTGCTTACGGTCTGATCCTGCCGCAAGCGATTTTGGACGCGCCGGAACGAGGATGCCTGAACATCCATGCGAGCTTACTCCCCCGCTGGCGCGGCGCGGCACCGATCCATCGGGCCATCGAAGCCGGCGATGCCGAAACCGGGGTCGGGATCATGCAGATGGAGGCCGGTCTGGATACAGGCGCTGTGCTGCTCGAAGAGCGCTTGAGCATTGGCGAAACGGAGACCACGGGCGACCTGCACGACCGGCTCGCTGACTGCGGCGGCCGATTGATCTGCGCGGCTCTGGCGCGGTTGGACGCGCTGAAAGCGGAACCGCAGGCGGCGGACGGGATCACCTACGCCCACAAAATCGACAAGGGCGAGACCCGCATCCAATGGGATCAGCCCGCAGCAACGATCAAGCGCCGGATCAACGCGTTTTCACCTTTTCCCGGCGCGTGGTTCGAGATTGGGGGCGAGCGGGTAAAGGCCTTGCGCGCCGGACTGGTGGACACCACCAGCGGTTCACCCGGTGAAGTGCTGGATGACCGTCTGACCGTTGCCTGCGGCGATGGCGCTGTGCAGCTGCTGGATGTGCAACAGGCCGGCAAGAAGCCCGCCAGCGCTCACGCCTTCTTGCGCGGCACCCCGATCCCGCCCGGTACGGTGCTCGACTGATGCCGCGCTTTGCCATCAAGCTGGAATACGACGGCACGCCTTTCATGGGGTGGCAGTATCAGGAGCACGGCCCTTCCGCACAGGCTGTGGTGATGGACGCGTTCAAGGCTTTCACCGGTCAAGACCTGACCATCTATGCCAGTGGCCGAACCGATGCCGGGGTTCATGCTCTGGGGCAGGTGATTCACGTCGATATCGACAGCGACCGCTTTGACGCCAACCGGGTTCGTGAAGCGCTCAACGGTTGCCTGCGCCCGCATCCGGTCGCGGCCTTGGATGTCATCGAAGTCGATGCGGACTTTCACGCCCGTTTTTCCTGTACGGGGCGGGCGTACCGCTATGTCATCATCAACCGCCGCCCGGGACTGACGCTGGATCGCAACCGCGCGTGGCTGGTCAAGGCTGCTTTGGATGCCGAGGCCATGCACGAAGCGGCACAGGCGCTGGTTGGCAATCACGATTTTACCTCGTTCCGTGCCATTTTGTGCCAGGCCAAGTCACCCGTGAAAACGCTTGATTCGCTGCGGGTCTGGCGCACGGGTGAGCGGGTGATTGTGGAGACCGCCGCGCGCTCCTTCCTGCATAATCAGGTGCGAAACATGGTCGGCACGCTGGTTGAGGTTGGCGCGGGTCGGAAACCGGTGGCGTGGGTGGCAGACGTGCTGGCGGCTAAAGATCGTCAGGTCAGCGGACCCAAAGCGCCCGCCTGCGGTCTGTTCTTTCTGCGGGCCAATTACCCGGCGAAATACCGCTGGAGCAGCGACGCGTAGATCGCCGCCAGCGTATCCAGATCAGCCGTATTCACACGCTCGTCGACCTTGTGCATGGTCTGACCGACCAAACCGAACTCAGCGACTGGGCACAGGTCCTTGATGAAGCGCGCGTCGGAGGTGCCGCCTGCGGTGGAGTATTCCGGGCGGCGGCCGGTGTGCTCTTCGACCACGTCAGCGATCATCGCGCCGAAAGCCTCGGGCGGGTAGATGAAGCTCTCCCCCGAAATCCGGTAGCGATAGGACACGTTCGCTGCGTAGGGTGCAACCGCCGCATCGATCCACGCCTGCAGGCTTTCGCTGCTGTGCTGGTCGTTGAAGCGAATGTTCATGGTGGCCGTTGCTTTGGCCGGGATCACGTTATCTGCGCTGTTCCCAACGTCGATGGTGACCACTTGCGCCGAGGATGCCTGAAAATGATCGGTGCCACCGTCCAGCGGTTGCGCCGTCAGTGCTGACAGCACGCTCAGCAGCGGGTGTACGGGGTTGTCTGCCAAGTGCGGGTAGGCGGCATGGCCCTGGGTGCCGCGGCTCTCGAAATAGGCTGTCACCGACCCGCGACGACCAATTTTGATGGCGTCGCCCATGGCGTTGGGGTTGGTCGGTTCCCCCACAATACAGACGTCAGGGCGCTCACCCTGTTCGGCCATCCAATCGAGTAAGGCACGGGTGCCGTCAGTCGCCGGCCCTTCTTCGTCACCGGTGATGATCAGCGAAATCGCGTCACCCTCGGCACGCTGGCTGAGCACTTGCTCGACCGCATCCATGAAGCAGGCCACACCCGACTTCATATCCACCGCCCCGCGTCCATAGAGCACACCGTCTACCACGTCAGCGGCGAAGGGCGGATGGGTCCAAGCCGCTTCGTCCCCGACCGGTACCACGTCCGTATGGCCGGCAAAGGCAAAATGGCGGCCATTGCTGGCGCCGCGACTGCCAAACTTGACGAACAGGTTGGGGGTGCCGTTGCGGTCCACCCGTTCTGACCAGCCGCCCAGCCGCTCCGCCCAGGCCGCAATATATTCCAGCGCGCCGCCCTCGATTGGCGTGACCGAGGGGCACTGGATCAGCGCTCGGGCGTGGGTCAGGGCCACGGATGAGTCGGGCGACGAGCCGGGCGACGGGTTGGCGGTCGGGGCGGGGCTGTGGCTCATGGTTTGCCTCAGATCAATCGCGCAGCAGTTCGTTGATGCCGGTTTTCGACCGCGTTTGCGCATCAACGCGCTTGACGATTACCGCGCAGTACAGGGAAGGACCATCGCCCGTTTTTGACGGCATGGCACCGGGAACAACTACGGAATAGGACGGAACCCGGCCCATGAAGATTTCACCGGTGGCCCGGTCCACAATTTTGGTCGAAGCGCCAATGTAAACGCCCATCGACAGAACCGCGCCTTCTTCCACGACCACACCTTCAGCGACTTCTGAGCGCGCGCCGACAAAGCAGTTGTCCTCAATGATCACTGGGCCAGCCTGCAAGGGCTCCAGGACGCCGCCGATCCCGGCCCCGCCGGAAATGTGACAGTTCTTGCCAATCTGGGCACAGGATCCGACCGTCGCCCAGGTATCGACCATCGTGCCCTCATCCACGAAGGCACCGAGGTTGACGAATGACGGCATGAGCACGACGCCTTTGGCGATGTGTGCGGAGCGGCGGACGATGGCACCGGGGACGGCGCGGAAACCAGCGGCAGCAAACTGCTCCGGGCCCCAGTCACCGAACTTGAGCGCAACCTTGTCCCAACCCGGTGCACCGCCGCAAGCCCCGTCCATGACTTCCATGTCATTCAGCCGAAACCCGAGCAAAACAGCCTTTTTCGCCCACTGGTTCACGGTCCACTGACCAACGGCCTGTTTCTCCGCAACCCGCAGAGTGCCGCTGTCCAGCGCATCAAGCGTTGCGTTCACCGCGTCGCGGATTTCGCCTTGAGTGGAGGAATTGATGCTGTCGCGATCGTCAAATGCTGCTTCGATGAGGGTCTCGAGCCGAGCGAGGTCCATGACGTACTCCTGTCGCCAAAAAGGGGTGGGTGATTACAAACTCTTCAGAACGGTGTCGTTCAGAAAGTCTGTCAGGTCCAATACAGAATGATCAATGAAGCCATCCCCATTCTCCAAACCCATATTTCCCCACGCCGTATCGGTCACGATATGGGCCGTCGCCATGCCCAGGTCCTTGGCGGTGCGCAAATTTTTCGGGCTGTCTTCGAAGAAAATCGCGCGGGTTGGATCGACGTCGTGCACGGCGAAGAAGGTTTCGAAGGCGACAGGCCGCGGCTTGGGCTTGAAGTGGATGGTGCGGATATCGGCAATGGCCTCAAAATCGTCCCGTTCAAACCCCAGCTGGTCAAGGCAGGCTTCCGCGTGTTCCTTGAAGCCGTTGGTGAAAATCAGCACCCGACCCGGTAGCCGCCGAACCGCCTCAACCAGTTTGGGGCTGTGTGGGATGCGGCCGTAGTCCACCTGCATCAGAAACCGCGCGTAAGCGTCAACTTCGATCCCGCGCTCTTCGACCAGGCCGGAGAGCGTGGTGCCATATTCAAGGAACAGGCGTCGTTGCTCCTGCTTGGCTTCGGCCAGCGGAATGGCAAGGGTCTCCGCCACGTAGAGCCCCATCCGCTCAGCTATTTGCGGGAAGAAATTGGAACTGGCCGGGTAGAGCGTATCGTCGAGGTCAAAGACCCAAGTGTCGATCAAGGAAAAGGGCATGCCGCGCGTCTCTTGTTCTGTGCAGACCTTGGATGGACGTTTCCTGCCGCTTTGCCAAGTCCGGGCACGCGAAATTTTCGCGCGCGACTCTACGATTTTTGTTCGCTCGAGTCGGCTAAATGCTTTAAATTATGCGACTATTGGCGAAGGAGACAGTTTTGACGGACTCGCGATTAGACAATGCGCTCGGCTTTTGGAGTGGATGGCGGCGATATGCACTGGCTTTAGGGGCATTGCTCTTTCTGTTTGCCCTGTTGTTCTGGGCGTTTGCAGAATTGAACCGTCACAACAAAGACATCCAGACCGGCGGCAACAATTCGCCATTTTGGCGCATCGGCGAGGTCGAAACCGCTCTTTTACGCTATATCAACGCCATGGACCTGTACCGATCGCTCGATCCGGAGAGTTCTCCGGTGGCTGTTGTCGATACTTACGAAGTGCTGCTCACGCGGGTCTCCCTTTTCCAAAATCCGAACAATATGAATGCCGTTGCAGAAATTGATGGGGCGACGGCGTCCTTGGATGCGCTCTACGGCGAGCTGATCAATCTGCAACCGCAAATGGAGCTGCTCGCTGCCAACGGCCTGACCGGCGGGCAGATCAAGGCCATCCGTGAGTCCATGAACGGCTTTGCCTGGGAATTCAGCGGCTATCCCCGCGAAGCGATGCAGGTGCAGGAACGCCTGATCAGCGACGTGCAGCAAAAGGTCCGCAACACCTATAATCTGCTCGCGCTGATCTTCCTGTTCATCGTCGCCACTGGTGGGATCATTGCTTTCTTCGTCTTCCGCGAGCGCAGTCTGGCTATCGAGACGCAGAACTATCTCGCGACGGCCATCGAAACCATGCCTGACGCCTTCGCGCTCTATGATGGTGAAGACCGCCTCGTGCTGTCCAACCAGCGCTTCCGGCAGAATCACGGGATGACCTTGGATGAGGCGCAGAGTGGTCCGGAGTTTGCGGCCTTGCTCAAGCGGGACCTGAACGCCAAGCGCTTCCCCGCGGCCGAGACCGACCCGCAAAGCTGGCTGGCGAAACGCGTTGCCCACCACAACAACCCCTCAGCGCCCTTCGAAGAACCCTTCATGCGCGACCGCTGGCTGCAGATCGCGGAACGGCGCACGCGGCGCGGTGAAGTCGTTTCAATCGCGACCGACGTCACGCAACTCAAGCGTCGTGAGCTGGAGCTTGAAGAGTCTACAGTACGGTTTCGCCAGCTGGCGGAGGCGTCTTTTGACGGGATCGTGGTGGTCGAGGATCGCCGGATCAACCGGTTTAACGACCACCTGAACGAAATCTTTGGCTGGAACGCGGCAGAGCTGCAGGGCGAACCCATCGACATCCTGTTCGCACCCGGCACTGAAGATGCGTGGAACGAGGCCTTGGGGCAGAAGGTGCTGCGCGCCCGTGAAACCCTTGCCCAGCATAAGGACGGTCACGTTTTCAACGTCGAACTGTCATCCCGCGCCATTGATCACAGTCAGGCGCATTCAGAGATCGTATTCTCCATTCGCGATATTTCTGAGCGCAAGCAGGCAGAAACCGAAATGCGAGCGGCCAAGGATGCGGCAGAGGCAGGGTCGCGGGCCAAATCAGACTTCCTCGCCATGATGAGCCACGAAATCCGCACGCCGATGAATGCCATCATGGGCATGACGACGATGCTCATGCACTCCGACCTCGACCCCCAGCAAAAAGCCTATGCCACCACGGCGCAGGACTCGGCTGAAGGTCTGTTGGTGATCCTTAATGACCTGCTGGACCTCTCCAAGCTCGAAGCGGGCAAGCTGAACTTTGAGGAGGCGAATTTTGACCTGCCTGAGTTGGCGCTGGGGGTCATGGAACTGCTGTCCTCGCATGCAGACGAAAAGGGCCTGTCGGTCCACGGCGACTGGCACGACCTGACCCACCCAAGGGTGAAAGGCGATCCGACCCGCGTGCGCCAGTTGCTGCTCAACCTGCTCGGCAACGCGATCAAGTTTACCGAAGAAGGAAACGTCACCCTGCGCATCACGCAGGAAGCACCGGAGCAGGGTAAAGACGGGCGGATCGGGACCTTTGTTGAGGTCATCGACACGGGTATTGGCATCTCAAGAGAGCATCAGGCGCGCTTGTTCGAGCCCTTCAGTCAGGCCGACGCCACCGTCAATCGGCGCTTTGGCGGGACGGGACTGGGTCTGGCGATCTGTCGTCGGCTGGTTGACGCCATGGGCGGCGAGATCGGTGTGGCGTCTGAAGCGGGTAAGGGGGCCACGTTCTGGTTCCGGCTCGAATTCGACGAAGCCACCGGGGAGGCGATCACACTGGTTCAGGACGGCGAGCACGACCACCTGAAGTCAGCCGCCCGTTCCACCACCAGCGTCCCCCTGAAGCACCAGAGCAGAAAGCTGACGCCTCATGGCACCGATAACGATTTCTGCCGCGTGCTGCTGGTCGAAGACAGCCCGACCAACCGTGCTGTCGTCGAGGCCTTTCTTGAAGATTTGCCGATCGAGCTTGAAATGGCTGAGAATGGCAAAGAAGGTCTGGAGAAAGCCGCCGAGAGCGCTTACGACCTGATCCTGATGGACATGGCCATGCCGGTCATGGACGGCCTGACATCAGCCCGCGAAATCCGGCAGTTGCCCGGCTTGAGCAGCAAAACGCCGATCGTGGCTCTAACCGCAAACGCTATGGAAAGCGACCGTCAGCGTTGTCTCGATGCCGGCATGAACGATTATTTGGCCAAGCCTCTGAAACTGGGGTCGCTGGTCAAGATCGTCAGTCGCTGGCTGGCATTGGATGCGCCAGCGGAAAACGCGGCCCCCAAGGCTGAGTTGAGCGACTGGGACGCGGTTGAGGACACGGCGATTGAGGCGGTGAGCGCGGACACGGAAGCGGGGTCGGCGGACGATAACGACGATGTAACGCCGCCGCCCTCAAAACGCAAAACCACCGCTTCTGCTGCCCCGTCCTCGGCTAGGTCCACCACCAAGGCCATCAAGGCCAACGCCAAGCGAACCAGTTCCAGAACCAGAACACCAGAGCCGTCGACCAAAGCGTCGCCTGCTGCCTCTGCGTCCGATCAGAACGCTATGGTTGCGGGCAAGCCTGCCGAGGACGACGGCTATGATCTGGAAATCCGTGCGCGCGCTGAGCGGGCCATCGCGGCCAGTGGCACGCACGTCACCGCTGACGACGGCAAGGGTGCGCCCGAGGCGGCGGCTGAAATGCTCGTCGATGAAGCCGTGCTAGATCAGATGCGCGACGATACCGGCGAAGATATCGTGCGGATGCTGGTAACTTCGTTCCTTGAAGAACTCGAAGGCCGCATGCCCAAAGTGGTCGAGCTGTGTGAGACTGAAGACTGGGCAGGCCTGCGGCACGAAGCGCATACGATCAAGGGATCAGCGGCAACTTTCGGCGCGGCGGCTTTGTCAAAAACCGCAAAACGCATTGAAGTTGCGTGTGATAATGACGATCACAGTCAGGCAAAGGCCGATATGGCTGATTTTCCTGCACTGGCGCGGCAGACGCGGGAGTCATTCGTTAAGACCCTGAAATTAAAGCTCCCTAAGACAAAAGAAGCCGCCTGATTTCAGTGAAATGGCGGCTTTTGGCGGTTGATTGCCGAAAATCAACGCCTTTACTTCATTTTTCTCTATACCACTTCATGGACGATCCCGAGTGAGATCGCGGTTTGCACCTGTCTTAGTGCGCGCCGTCAGACCTCCACAAACTAACAAAGGGCCGTTCACCATGGCACCGCACGATAGCGCCGCATTGTACGATCACGACATTGAAGTGATCGACGAAGGCATCGACTCTTCTGACGTTCACCCCCTCGTTCAGATCAAATCCACCTTGCCGCCCAACCGTGCTGACGCCGAAGCGGCGGTCAAGGCGCTGATTTCCTACACCGGCGAAAATGCTGACCGCCCCGGCGTTCTGGAAACACCCAAGCGGGTCGTGAAGGCCTTTGACGAGTGGTTTGGCGGCTACAAGATTGATGCCGATGGCTTGCTGTCGAAGACTTTTGACGAGGTTGAGGGCTATCAGGACATGGTCTTGCTGCGCGATATCCCCTTCCACAGCCACTGTGAGCACCACATGGCCCCGATCATTGGTAAAGCGCACGTCGCCTACATGCCCAAAGGGCGCGTTGTCGGCATTTCCAAGCTGGCCCGGGTTGTTGACGCCTTTGCCCGACGCTTCCAGATTCAGGAGCGTATGACTGAAGAGGTCGCGCAGACTATCGAACGCGTGCTGGAGCCGCAGGGTGTGGCTGTGGTGATCGAAGCGGAACACCACTGCATGACAACCCGTGGCATTCATACCCACGATACCGTCATGCACACAAAACACCTCTCCGGCGTGTTCCGGGAGGATGCCAACCTGCGCCGCGAGTTTTTCGACGCGCTGCGTTAAGGTTGCTCTTGGTTCAATCCAACTCTAATGTCCGGCCCGTGTTTAACGGGCCGGGAGCGCCGTCTTGGATCTTCGATCCGTCGCCAATATTGTCGGCTATCTGCTGTGCATTCTCGCGCTCGCTATGCTGGTGCCAGCAGCGACTGAACTGGTGCTGGGCAGTCCGAATTGGACGTCCTTTGTCATCTCTGCTGCCATAACCGGCTTCAGCGGGATCACGCTCAGCCTGACCACACGCACCAAGCGTCCGATCTTCTCCATCCGCCACGCCTTTGTCTTTACAACTGTTGCCTGGGCCTCGGTTTGTGTGTTCGGCGCGTTGCCGTTTGTGTTTGGCGATCTGGGGTTGAGCCTGGGTGAAGCGGTGTTTGAAGCGACATCGGGGATTACCACCACTGGATCGACGGTCATGACCGGTCTTGACCTGCTCTCGCCGGGATTTCTGCTGTGGCGCGCGCTGCTGCAATGGCTGGGCGGGGTTGGTATCGTCGTAACCGCCATGGCGCTGTTGCCCGCGCTGCAAATCGGCGGCATGCAGCTGTTTCGCACGGAATCCTTTGAGCAGACTGAAAAGTTGCTGCCGCGCGCAGGGGAACTGTCGATCAAAATTGTGCAGGTTTACCTGATTTTGACCGTGGCCGCCGGGGTGACTTACTTCCTGCTGGGCATGTCCGTGTTTGATGCCATCGTGCATTCAATGACGTCGATCGCGACCGGTGGTTTCAGCAATCATGACAGCAGCTTCGCGCACTTTGACAGCGCCGCGATCGAGGGCGCTGCGATTGTGTTTATGCTGGCGGGGTCGCTGCCCTTCCTGCTCTATATTCGCCTGTCTCAACGCGAGTTGGGCGCGCTTCGAGGCGACAGCCAGATGTGGACCTTCCTGGTGCTGGTCGCCGTTGGCGTGGGGCTGCTGACGCTGTGGCAGGTGATTTCCTCCGTCGCGCCGCTTCCTGATGCGCTGCGACATGCCGCCTTCAACACCACCTCGATCATCACGGGCACCGGCTACGTCAGCGCCGACTACTCCGCCTGGGGCGCTTTTCCCAATGCCCTGTTGTTGGTCGCCATGTTCATTGGCGGTTGCGCAGGGTCAACATCCTGCGGGATCAAGGTTTTCCGGTTTCAGGTGCTTTATATCACCTCCGTCGCGCAGGTCCGCCGTCTCGCCGAGCCGCGCCGGGTTCGCGTCACGTACTTCAACAGCAAACCGCTTACCGACGAAGTGGCGGAGTCTGTACAGGTGTTCTTCTTCCTGTTCATCCTCACCTTTGGTGTCTTGGCCGCAGCGCTGGGCTTCATGGGATTGGACATGGTCACAGCGATCTCGTCAGCCGCCACTGCCGTCGCAAACGTCGGTCCGGGGCTGGGGCCGGTGGTGGGGCCGTCATCGACCTTCGCCAGCCTGCCCGAGGGGGCAAAGTGGCTCATGGCGGCGGGTATGTTGCTGGGGCGGTTGGAGTTGTTTTCCGTGTTGGTGCTGCTGGTGCCAAGCTTCTGGCGCGAATAGGCAACCGGCCAGTCGCACAACAGCTCTATTGTAGCGTAACGGCGAGGTCTTCCGGCGTGAAGGTGTAGGTCGTGTTGCAGAACTCACAGGTTGAGCTGACGACGCCATCCACAAAACAATCCGCCATCTCTTCGGGGCTGAGTGACAACAGCACAGTCTTGAGCCGATCTTCCGAGCACTGGCAGTCGTGGCGCAGCGCCTGCGTATCCGCAACCCGTACCCCGTCCTCGTGAAACAGGCGGTAGAGCAGGGCTTGGGCTGGCAGGTGGGCGTCGGTCAGCTCGTCGGGTTTGACGGAGTTAACAAAGGCCAGCGCCCGATCCCAGGCCTCGCGCGCGGCGGCACCGTCCACAAGCTCGCCCTCACCGCCAATTTCCGGCAGACGCTGCGCCAGAATCGCGCCGGCCCTCCACGCACCAGCCGCATCGCGGTCAGCGGCAACGCGGACGATCATGTCGACTTGGTCAGACTGGTGAAAGTAGTGCTGCAGGCACTCCGCAAGATTGGCGCCGCTGAGGTCCACAATTCCCTGATAGCGTTCGGTGTACTGGCCCTGATCAACGGTAAAGGCGATGTACCCCTTGCCCATCAGAGACCGGAAATCGTGCATGCTGAGGGCGTCATAAGCGGCTGCATCGAACTGGGCATAGCCGCGCAACGCGCCGTCGGTGGTGACATCAGCAACCAGCATGCTGACAGGGCCGTCGGACTGGGTTTGCAGGATCAGCTTGCCCTCGAATTTCAGCGAAGACGCCATGGCTGCGGCCAGTGCAGCGGCCTCAGACAGCAGCGCGGCGATGGGGGCGGGGTAAGGGTGGACCGTCGCAATCCCATTGACCGCAGCGCCCAGGCGGACCAGCCGACCCGAAATATCGGTGCCGTGGACCATATAGGGTTGAGCCAGATCGTCTTCGATCCGTGCCGTGGCGGTGCGGGTGGGTTCCAAGCTGATCGAGGTCATGGTGACGATGTCCTGCTGCCTATTCTATCGACGACTTAAGCCGCTGTGCCGATGCACCAGGCGAGAATCGCCTTTTGCGCGTGCAGGCGGTTTTCGGCTTCATCAAAGACCACCGACTGCGGCCCGTCCATGACGCTGGAAGTCACCTCTTCCTCACGGTGGGCGGGCAGGCAGTGCATGAAAATCGCATCGTCAGCAGCATGAGCCATGAGGGCGTCATTGACTTGATAGGGTGCCAGCATGTTGTGACGGTTTTCGGCGTCTTTGTCGCCCATGCTGACCCACGTGTCAGCAAACACCGCGTCAGCACCGCGCACGGCGTCTTCCGCGCTCGTTGTCAGCGACACGGCATGGTCGGCAAAGGCCACGGCTTCAGGGGCAGGCCGCAATTCGGGCGGGGTGCCGATGCGGGCGTGGAAACCAAACTGCTTAGCCGCCTCCATCAGCGACACCGCGACGTTGTTGCCGTCACCGACCCAGGCCAGTGTTGAGCCCGCGATATCGCCCTTGTGCTCCTCGTACGTGAGCACGTCGGCCATCAGCTGACAGGGGTGCGAGCGGTCCGTCAGACCGTTGATTACCGGGATCGATGCGTGCTCGGCCAAGCCCATGAGCATCTCATGGGAAAAGCAGCGGATCATGATGGCGTCGACATAGCGGGACAGGACTTTTGCCGTGTCGTGGATGCTCTCGCCGCGGCCAATCTGCATGTCACTGGCGTTCAGCACGATGGCTTCCCCGCCCAACTGCTTGATGGCGCACTCAAAGGACACGCGGGTTCGGGTGGAGGGCTTTTCAAAGATCATGGCCAGCGTTTTCCCGGCCAGCGGTCGCTTCTCAGACCCGGCCTGTCGCGCAGCTTTGAGGTTCTTTGCGCCATTGATGATGGTGCGCAGGTCCTCTGCTGGAACATCTTTGAGATCAAGAAAATGACGGGTCATGGGGTGCCCTCTGTCGTGATGGTAGAACAATGAATGAAAAAAGGGGGAGGTAAGGAGTGAGGAGTGACGGGCGAGGCGGCAGATGGGAGGAGAATTGGGCCTACGCCTCGCTAAACTCGAGCCTTCATCGCTGCGCCCACTGCACGGAAAGCATCGAGCGCAGCATCGATTTCAGCGTCTGAAACGATCAAGGGCGGCAGCAAGCGGATCACGTTCTGACCTGCCGGGACAGTCAGGATGTGGTGGTCGTCCCGCAGGCGTGCAACGATTTCCCCGCAGGTATAAGGCTCGGCCACCATCACGCCTTGCATCAGCCCGGCGCCGCGCCGCATCTGGTAAACGTGGGGGTTGGCTTCAACCACCGCGCCCATGCCATCCCAAAGCCGGTTGGAGGCAGCGTAGACCCGCTCCATAAAACCCGGTTGCATCATCACATCCATCACCGCGCAACCCACACGGCTGGCGAGTGGGTTGCCGCCATAGGTCGTGCCGTGCATGCCCGCGCTGATGCCGGACATGGCCGCAGCCGTACCCATAAAGCACCCCAGCGGGAACCCGCCGCCAATGCCTTTGGCGACGGCCATGAGATCGGGGTCAGCGGTGCCGTTGGCCCATTGGTGCGCAAACAGCCGTCCAGTCCGGCCCACGCCGCACTGCACTTCGTCGTAAATCAGCAGAATGCCGAACTCGTCGCAGGTCTCGCGCAGGGCTGTGAGGTAGCTCAGATCAGCGGGTGCAATCCCGCCTTCGCCTTGGATCGGCTCCACCAGCACAGCCGCGGTTTCCGCAGTGATCGCAGCACGCAGTTCGTTCAGGTTGTTGAAAGCAACATGGTCAAAGCCTTCGACCCGTGGCCCAAAACCTTCCAGATGTTTGGCGTTATTGCCGGCAGAGATCGTCGCCAGCGTACGTCCATGGAAGGCGGAGTTTGCGCCAATGATCCGGTATTTCTGCGGGTTGCCCTGCAAATGATGAAACCGCCGCGCGGCCTTGATGCAGCCTTCCAGCGCTTCGGCCCCGGAATTGGCGAAAAACACCAGATCCGCAAACGTGTTCGCTGTCAGCTTCTCTGCCAGATCGCGCTGATGGGGGATTTCGTAGAGGTTGGACGTGTGCCACAGCTTCGCGGCCTGATCCTGCAGCGCCTCAACCAAAACCGGGTGCGAGTGCCCCAGAGCGTTCACCGCGATGCCTGAACCAAAGTCGAGATATCGCTGTCCATCCGTGCTGATGAGAAAGCAGCCTTCGCCGCGCTCAAACGCAATTGGCGCGCGCGCATAGGTGGGGGCGATGGAGGGTGATGGGGCGATTGAGCCTTCGGGCATGGGTCTGGGACTTTCGGATCCGGACGAGTGGCAGTAAAAAAGAAAAACCCGCTGCGCAAACAGCGGGAGAAATCAATCATTTCAACGATGTGCTGAGTGCAAGCCCTTTGTCAAGCAGTGACCCCTTAGCAAATTCAGACCCCGACTATGCATCCCCGTCGGAGGACGAAAACCAGCCTCGGTCAAGCGGTCGGCGCGTCCCGCGTAAACCCAAGAAGGTCTCGCCCGAGTACCTGCGCCGGGTGGCCCTGCACTATCTCGACCGCTACGCCGCGACCGAAGCCTCCCTGCGCGCTGTCCTCAAGCGGCGCATTCGCAAGTCAGCGACCGTGCACGAACTCGATCCGGACGTTCCGCAGTGGGTGGATGCGCTGATCGAGGATATGAAGCGGTTGGGGTTCATCGACGACGCGGCCTTTGCCCAGACGCGGGCGGTTTCCTTGCACCGCTCCGGCAAGTCCTCGCGCGCCATAGCGCAAAAGTTGATCAGCAAGGGCATCAGCGGTGATGCGCTTGATGGCGCGCTGCTGGCCGCCGCTGAGGAACTGGGGCATGGCGATGACCGGCGTTCTATGGACCGAGCGGCAGGGGTGGAATTTGCGAGGCGGCGTCGCCTGGGCGTCTTCAACCCCAGCCCGGAACAGCGTCAGGCGCGGCGGGAGAAAGACATGGCGGCTTTGGCTCGGCGTGGTTTTGGCTATGAAATTTGCCGCGCCGTGGTGGATGCAGACGACGAGGATACCCTTCGCGACCGCTTGGACTTGGATGCTTTATAGGCAAGGCTTTAGGGGCAGGGTCAGTTGACCGAGCCGTTTTCGTATTCACTGTCGAGCGAAAAAGCCGGGATCGCCACCATGAATTTGTGCTCATCGCTGGAGAGCCGAAAGTTGTAATGGCCGCGCATGATGCCGCTGGGTGTGGACAGCGGACAGCCGCTTTCATAACGAAAAACACCGCCCGGTTCGAGGATTGGTTGGTCGCCCACGACACCGGGACCACGGACTTCCTCGATGTTGCCGCGCGCGTCGGTAATGTGCCAGTAGCGGGAGATCAGTTGTACTGTCTCGTCGCCCTGATTTTCCAGTTCGATCCGGTAAGCCCAAAAGAAATGGTGCTCATCGGGCCGTGATTCGCTTTCGATAAACAAGGGTTCAGCGGTGACGCGAATGTTTCGGGTAATTGCCTCGTACATGAGAGCCTTTTGCCTATTTTGCAGCGGCAGGTAAAGCACCCTTTTTATGGCCCACCCGGATTTCAGCACTACGGTTAAAAGGTTCAAAGAAATGTTCTCTGCACGCTTTTTCAGGTGATTGTGGAACAGGTGTCGCAAAACGGCAGACGGTAAGCTGTGGTCATGCTAGGCGATCTTCAAATTCACTGAAAACACGCGAAGATCAGGCATTGAGAAGAGGAGCAGAGGTCATGAAGGTCGGTTTTATTGGTTTGGGCAACGTGGGTGGTAAGCTTTCGGGCAGCCTGCTGCGCAACGGTTTTAATTTGACGGTGCGCGATCTGGACAAGTCTATCGCACAGCCTTTTCTCGACCAGGGCGCGCACTGGGCCGATAGCCCAAAGGCCATGGCCGAAGCGGTTGATATGGTGATCACCTGTCTGCCCTCTCCGGCCGCCAGTGCGGCTGTTATGGAGGCTGAAGACGGCATTCTGGCCGGCCTGACGCCGGGTATGATCTGGGCTGAGATGAGCACCACGGACGAGGCCGAAGTGCGCCGGTTGGGTGCGCTGATCAAGGCCCGGGGCGGCGAGCCGATTGATTGCCCGGTGTCCGGCGGTTGCCACCGCGCCGCGACCGGCAATATCTCCATTTTTGCCGGCTGTGAACGCGAAACCTTCGAGCGGGCTTTTCCTGTGATTCAATCGCTGGGGCGCCGGATTTTGCATACGGGTGAACTGGGCAGCGCGTCTGTGCTCAAAGTGATGACCAACTACCTCGCCACGGCCAATCTGGTAACGCTGTGCGAAGCCTTGGTCACCAGCAAGCTCGCTGGCATGGACCTGAACACCACCTACGAAGCCATCCGAATTTCCAGCGGTAATTCCTTTGTCCACGAAACGGAAAGTCAGGTGATTCTGAACGGCTCACGCGATATCAACTTCACCATGGATCTGGTGCGCAAGGATATCGGCCTGTTCCAGTCGATAGCTGAGCGCGCGGGCCTTGATCTCGAAGTCTCGCCGCTGCTGAACGAAATTTTTGCAGACGGTGAAAACCGCTTTGGTGCCCGTGAATGGTCGCCGAACATCGTCAAACGGCTTGAGGAAGCCGCTGGCGTTGATGTTCTTGCGGACGGGTTCCCCGATGAAATGGTCGATGACGAGCCGGAGTACCCCGGCTGGGAAGTCGTGCCAAAGGGCCTGTCCAGAACGCCGATGGTGGCTCCGCCCGAAGGTGTTGAGTAGCCGTGTCTGCTGGGACTGGGGTTGCCGCTTTTGACGTCGAAGATCCGCGCCGCCCGGATGTCCACCTGCTGATTGAGGAGCTGGATGCCGAAATGGCTCAGCTCTCCATCGGTGATGATTGCAACCTATCCAGCGTCGAGGCCCTGTCACAGGACTACGTGCAGTTCCTCGTCGCCCGCTACCACGGGCATCCGATTGCTTGCGGTGCGCTTGTGATCAAGGATATCGACTGGGCCGAAATCAAGCGGATGTACGTTCGTCCCGTGGTGCGCGGCAAAGGGTTGGCGCGGGCCGTACTGGACAATTTGCTGACCATGGCCCGGCGGCGCGATTTGCGGACTGTCAGGTTGGAGACCAACCAGCGTGCCACCGCAGCGCTGGGCCTGTACCGAAGCGCCGGGTTCTTACCCTGTGACGCCTTCGAAGCGCATCAGGCCGACGCAGGCCCGGATGCGGTGTTTCTGGAATTGACGCTATAGACCTTGCGGATATTTGCGCTCGCTGCGCCGCACACGGGTTTGCAGCATGGCGATGACACCGGCGGCTTCGTCGTCGCGGAAGGCTCTTTCGATTGATGAACGGAAGTCCGACACCAAATTCAGCCCGAACACGGAAACATCGGAAATCTTGTTGACGCCGCCGTCCTCGATCACGGTCCATTTGACCTTGTAGGTCTGGCCATTGGTGAACACTGTGGTTTCCATCAGAATGGCCGTATTCGAGCGGTTTGGCCGGACGCGGTTAACGGTAAAGGTGGTGTTGGGCTCGTACAGGGCGAAAATATCGAGGATGAACTCGGCGACCACGTGCTCGATCAGGGTGTCAAACGTCCGGCGCTTTGAGTCGCTGAAGTCACGCAGAAACACACCGCCAGCTTTCTCTCCCATTACCTTGGTGGCAAACCTGCTCTCGGTCACGCTGTTGGCCCATTCGCGACGCGAGGCCCAGTCGTTGCTGACCCCATTCAAGCCGCCAAACAGGTCAAAGGCCTCATTGGCCAGATCAGTGATAATTGCTGCAGGATCTTCGCCGTCGGTTGCGAGGGCGAGCAAGGGTGTAGCGCCGGTTGTAACCACCCCTGAAACCCCGATTTTCAGGGCCTGTCGACGGGTGAGGTTCCGTGAATTCATGACTGAGTTTTCTCCAGAGCACTCGGTAACGGCTATATGATTTATGCACTTAAATGATACTTTTATTAAACAATCCCAGACCCTGAGGAAAACAAATTTCTCGTGAGGCCAAATCCTAAGGTGCGAAGGTATGAACTGCGCGCAGGGCTTGGGCGGCGGTTTTTGGATCGGCACTGCGGGTCAGGGCGCTGACCACGGCAACCCCGTCTACTCGGGCATCAGCAAGCTGGGGCAGCGTGTCGAGGTTAATGCCACCAATGGCAACCCGCGGGAGCCTGAGGCCGGCGACCACTGCGTTAATCCCGGCGGCACCCAGCGCCGCGCCCGCGTCTGACTTGGTGCCCGTGGGAAAGGCGGGGCCCACGCCGATGTAATCGATGGTTTCCGGGTGGTCGTGCAGCAGCCTGTCCAGCCGCTCTCGTTCCGTTGGGGTACCAACCGACCAACCGATTATGCTCCCTGTACCCAGCCGCTGGCGGGCGCGGTACGGATGCAGATCGTCCTGTCCCAGATGGACGCCATCGGCCTGAAGCGCAGCAGCAAGATCAACATCATCGTTGATGAGAAACGGCACCCCCAGAGCGCGGACCAGCGCCTGAAGTGGTTCGGTGCTTCGGACTCGTTCTGGCAGCGGCGCGCTTGCCTTCGCCGTTTTGTCACGCCACTGCAAGCAAGTCACGCCGCCAGCAACGGCGGCCCGGATCAGCGCTTCTGGCGTCTGGTGATCCCTGAGGTCCTGCGGGCCGAAAACCAGGTAGAGCCCAAGCGCCTGCTTATCCAGTCGTGGCATGATAGAGGGCATTGATCAGGGCGATTTTGAAACTGCCCGGGGCCTGGGCTGTTTTGGCTGCGTGGTCGGCGGCTCCGCTCATCAAGTGCAGGCCTGCGACTGCTGCATCGAAGGGATCATCGGTAACCGCCAACATGGCGGCGCAGACGGCACCGGCGATACAGCCTGTCCCCGAAACCGCTGCCATCAGGGCGTCGCCCCCCGACAAACGCACCACGCGGTCGGCCCCGACCACGTAGTCAGTCGCGCCGGTCATGGCGACGACGGTTTGGTACTTCTCCGCCAACAATTTGGCCACGCCTGCGGCTTCTTCGGGTGAGGCGAGGCTGTCCACGCCTTCGACCACACCGGCTTGACCGGCCAAGGCCAGGATTTCACCGGCATTGCCGCGGATGATGCTGGGCTTGCGGGGAAGCAGCTGGTCGGCGATTTGTGTGCGGAGCGGGGTTGCTCCTGCGCCGACAGGATCGAAGACCCATTTCTGCGCTGCTTCGGCGGCAGCGACGTAGGGTTCGGCGGTCTGTGGCACGCCGATATTGACCAGCACAGCGCCGGCTTTGGCGGCAATGATGGGGATTTCCTGTGGGCTGGTGGCCATGATTGGTCGGACAGCCATGGCCGACAGCGCATCAGCGACGAAGTTCATGGTCACAGGGTTGGTCAGGCAATGCACCAGCGGGCGGCGTGCCTTGATCAGCGGCAGAAGGGTTCCAATCGACGACATCAGCCCTGTTGCACTCCATCCCAGGCGGCCAGAATGCTCAACGCGGCACCGTAGGACGCCTGCACCTTGCGCGTCATGGCGTTGGTGTCGGCGAAGCTAGCGAGGACGTCGGTGGCGACCGCGCGCGCTTGCTCAACGATGTCTGCCGGCATGGTTTGGATGGTGGTGCCTTGTTGTTGCAAGGCGCGCAGAGCTTGCGCATTGAACCAGGTTGCCTCGGCCAGTCCAGCGTCATTTTCCGCGTCACAGGCGTTCTGTACCGCCGCGCGCAGGTCCGGGCTCAGTCCAGCCCATAGCGTGCTGTTGATCAGCGCTTCTGCGGTGCCGTTGGGTTTGTTGAATCCGGGGGCGTAGTAGGTGCTTGCAACTTGATCAAAACCCAGTGCCCGGTCAGAAAACGGCCCCAGAAACTCAACGGCGTCGATGGCTCCGGACTGGAGAGCGCTGAAGATTTCAGAGGGCGGTAAAGTAACGGTTGTCGACCCCAGTTCGCGATAGATTTCACCACCCAGACCGGCGGTGCGGATCTTGACGCCGCGCAGGTCGGCGAGACTGCGCAGGGGGGACTTGAACCACCCGGCCATATTGGCCCCGGAGTTGCCTGCCATCAGCGGTTTGACGTCGAGTGGTGCATAAGCCTCGTCCCAGAGCGCCTGACCACCCCCAAAGCGCACCCACGCATTGTGCGCGCTGGGGCTCAGGCCAAAGGGGATGGTGGTGAAGTACACCGCTGCGGCGACCCGGCCAGCCCAGAAGAACGAGGCTGTGTGCGCCATCTCTGCGGTGCCGTCTGCGACCGCATCGAGCACGCCGAAAGGCGACGTCAGTTCTCCCGCGCCTAGGACCTGTAGCTCGATCCGGCCATCAGTCGCGATGCTGATGCGCTCGGCCAAACGGTCGGCAGTGGTTCCCGGTCCCGCGCTGCCTTTGGCCCAGGACGTTACCATGCGCCAGCGCTGGCGGCCCTGCGCCACGGCCGGTGTCGCCAAAGGTGCCGCAGCGGTGCTGAGCAGGACTGAACCGCCTGCGAGCGCTGCCAGGCCCGCAGACAGGCCCGCTGAAAGGCCGATGGTTCGGGATGATTTGAGGAATTCACGACGGGAGGGGGGTTGGTCGGCCGGCGTTTGACGTATCGCTGTTAGGCCTGTTGCCGCTTCTTCGCTGCTTGCTTGGTCTTTGATTGACTTGGACATTCGGTCTCCCTCCGCTGGCATAATCCAGATCCGGTTCAATGGGTATGTTCTCAGCCTTCCGTTCGCGCTTTCGACCCGCGCGCCCGGTTACTACATCGGCACCCCAGACAGCACTTCCCATGACAGCCAGTTTCGCCGCTGTCAAACGGGCAAATGATCAAAGCGGCTGGGTGTCCTTCAATCTTGCAGGGCTGGAACCGATTTCAGATGGCTTGCTGAGTTGGGTGGGGGCGCTATGGTTCGGGTCGCTTTTCGTGTGCGTTTCATCACAACGACCCGTGTGGAGGATTAATCATCATGGCCCTGATCGCTGACCGCCTGAGTCGCATCAAACCGTCTGCCACCATGGCAGTGACCCAGAAGGCGCAGGAAATGCGAGCTGCGGGTCATAACGTCATTGGTCTGGGTGCGGGTGAGCCGGATTTTGACACGCCGGACAATATCAAGGACGCAGCCAAAGCGGCATTGGATGCCGGAAAGACCAAGTATGCGCCCGTCGGCGGCATTCCCGGCCTGCGCGAAGCAATTGCGCGCAAGTTCAAGCGGGAAAACGGCCTCGATTACGACGCAGCCAACATCACGGTCGCCAATGGTGGCAAGCAGATCATTTACGACGCCATGGTCGCGACTCTGAATGAAGGCGACGAGGTGCTGATCCCGACCCCGTACTGGGTGTCGTACCCAGACATGACCCTGCTTGCTGGCGGGGAGCCGCGTTTTGTCGAAGGCGGTGAAGAAACCGGCTTCAAGATCACCCCGGAAGCCCTCGACGCTGCCATTACGCCCAAGACCAAGTGGCTGATCCTGAACTCGCCCAACAACCCGACCGGTTCAGCCTATACGCGCGAAGAACTCGCCGCGCTGGGTGCCGTCCTCGAGCGGCACCCGCATGTCTGGATCATGACGGACGATATGTATGAGCATCTGGTCTACGACGGCTTTGAATTCACCACGATCGCGCAGGTGACACCCTCGCTCTACGACCGCACGCTGACCATGAACGGGGTCTCCAAAGCCTACGCAATGACCGGTTGGCGGGTTGGTTACGCGGCGGGGCCAGCGGCGCTGATCAAGGCAATGAACAAAGTGCGTTCGCAATCCACGTCCGGCGCGGGAACGATCTCGCAGGAAGCCTCGATTGAGGCGCTGGATGGACCGCAGGAGTTTCTGGGCGAGCGCGCAGCGGTGTTTCGGCAGCGGCGCGATCTGGTTGTTGATCGCCTGAACATGTGCGTGGGCCTGACCTGCCGTCGACCGGAGGGCGCCTTTTACGTCTTTGCATCCTGTGCTGGCACCATCGGCAAAACCACCCCGGCGGGCACCACCATTGAGTCCGACCTGGATTTTGCCGCTTACCTGCTGGATGAAGCGCAGGTGGCGGTTGTGCCGGGCACGGCTTTTGGTCTTTCGCCCTATTTCCGTGTGTCCTATGCGACTTCGACTGAGGCATTGGAAGAGGCTTGCGACCGGATTGAAGCCGCCTGCGCCAAGCTTGCCAAATAGGCGGGATTGGACACTTGCCCGATGGGCGAGACCAATAGGCCAGATTACCCGGTAAGCTGTTGTGCTTTGCCCTGCACACCAACGAACCAACGAAGACCTCGGCTGGCTCGTTGGCTGGCTGGCTGAAGGCGCTAGGCGGCGCGGGTGGTCTTCGTGCTTTCGGGGGGCAACAAGGGCTCGAAGCGCTGGCGGTCTTCCTCGGTCATGATCGAAAGCATGACCTGCCGAAACCCGGACAGGCTCGCCGGGTCTGCGTGTTCAAAAGCGCGGACCAACAACACCCGCTGGGCTTCGATTAATTCGTCGAGCAAAGTCTGACCCTGCGCTGAGACCAGCAGCAAGCGCTGTCGCCTGTCACTGGCTCCCACCCGTTGGGTCACCAGTCCACTGTCGATCAAACGACGAAGGACTCGGGCAAGGCTTTGCTTGGTAATGTTCAGGATTTCCAACAGATGGCCGACGGTGATGCCGCCATTGGTACCGATGAAGTACAGCGCCCGATGGTGCGCCCGGCCCAGATCGTGGTCTTCAAGGATGCGGTCCGCTACGTCAGTAAAGTCCCGATAAGCAAAGAACATCAACTCGATGGCCTCTCGCGCGGCGGAATCCAACGGCGGGGCGGCAGGGCTGGCAAGTGAGGTTGGCAAATCTGACAAAGGGCCATCCATCCGATCGTGAATTAAAGAAGATATGTCAGGACTGTTGACATAAATCCAGCCCCCCTATACTGGCCTAAGAGAGGTTTTTTCCGAAATTTGCGCGTTGTGGAGTCTTCGTTATGGCAACCGTTCCGTTTGATAAGCTGGGTGGAAAACTTTGGTACAACGGTGAACTGGTCG
>PAFB01000011.1 GCA_002700865.1 Rhodospirillaceae bacterium | reverse complement strand
GCTGAATGAGGTTTCCTCTTGACGAAAAGCCTTGACGGGCTCTCTACAGGCAGCTCCCCAAACTTCGGCAGGCACCCCACCAAATCAGGTTATGGCATGGCTGCAAATAGACTGCTGAATGAAGCTCCCTCTTCCTCACATCAGTGTGATTTGATGAAACGAGGTGTTACACCTGCCCTTAGGGCAGCTAGCCAAAGATGGTTCGGTAAAATTCAGGAAACCCGAATGCAGGTTGATCACGCTCACATCGATGGTTGGAAGTGCCCGATACCGGCGCTCTCTCTTCAATGTTCTCCAACAAAAGTGATGGCCAAACGCGTCTGCGCTGCTGGAGAAATAAGACCGTACGGTTGATTGGCATTGGCTTAGGTGTAGGATGGTTGGGATTACTGTCCTTCATTGGTTGGCAAGCGCTACGCGAGCCAAGGCCAGATAATACGGCTTCAATTGCCTCTGAACAGCAACTGTAACCACAGAATTAATTTATGAAGTCTTTCATCACTGCTCTGGCCCTACTGCTCATCGCGACCACGTCTGCTTTAGCGCATTCGAAGATGTCGGGAAGCACGCCCTCTTCCGGTGACACTGCTGAAGCTGGTCTTGAAGTTCTTGACCTGACTTTCGATCGAAAGGTCCGGCTAACTCGTGTTGATATGCACCAGGCACCAGAAGGCATGACTCTGGAGAGCGTCATGAAGACCATGATGGAAGGTCAGGACCACGACATCGAAGGACAAGCGGCTGTCGAACTAACCTCTGATCTGCCCAAGAGCTTCGTCGACGAAGTGTCCTTAGGGTTCAGCCCTCTGGAAGCCGGGGTCTACATGGTTCATTGGATTGCTGTAGCACTCGACGGCCACACGATGGAGGGCGATATTCACTTCGCTGTCAGTGAATAACCGAGGCCTGATCCTTTGGAGCTTCTCTCTCCCCTTCTGCGATTCTTGCTGTACGCAGCGACGGTTTTTGCCGCTGGCTCCCTGCTCCTGCGCCTAAGCCTTGCTGTACCCAAGGGTTCCCTTTTTGACCGTCGTTTGACGGCACAGGTTGGCATCGGTGGGGCAGTCATTGTCAGTGTCTCAATAGCCATGATCGCGCAATTCTTGCTGACGATATCTGGTGGAGACTTGGGCATGGCGCTGTCTCCCGATTTCCTTGGCATTGCGGTGCAAACACCAGTGGGTCAGGTCGGAGGCTTGCGCATCCTTCTCGTGCTGGCTTTAGCGCTGTGCTGGCTGATGAAGTGGCGCTGGCCGACGCTCATTCCGGCTCTCCTACTGGTGTTTAGTTTTGGGATGGAGGGTCATAGCCTGAGCTTTGGACCGCGCTGGATCACCTCTACGCTGGTGGGCTTGCACTTGGCTATCGCGGCCTGGTGGCTATCGGTGCTCATCCCTTTGTTGAGCGTCAACAGTGGAGACCGAGACCATTTCGGAGAAACCTTTGGCCGCCAAGCTGTCTTTGCTGTTCCTGTTCTCATTGTGGCTGGAAGCCTGCTCTTTGGCCTATTCACGAGCTGGCAACTCGACCTCAGCCAAGACTATCAGCGCCGTATGCTGATGAAGATCGTTGCCGTTGCCGCCATTCTCTCCATCGCCGCCGCCAACAAACTCTACTTCACCGGACGGCCCGGATTTGTTTGGGCCCTAAGGGTCGAAGCGTTTGTAGCCCTAGCAGTGCTCGCTTTGACCGCATTCCTTACCGCTACTGGTCCGGATATGTAATGTCGCGCCCCGTCGCCAAAACCGCTACTCAGCAACGCGAGGTAAAGCCGTGAATTCCCTCTCCCGCCGCTCCGTTCTTTCTGTCGCTACGGGAGGCCTTTGTGTGGCGAGCCTTGGGTCATTTGCCAAGACAGTTCAAGCAACCTCAAATCAGACCCTGGATCTCATAGCCAAAGCCAACCAAACGTCGTTGGGACAGGCAGTTCGACCCTTTGAGCGATGGCTCTACGACACGGGCAGCTCTGGCGCGGTCATCCGGTGTCGACAGGGCGACAGACTAATCGCCCGGCTACACAACCAGCTTGAGGTCCCAACGACTGTGCATTGGCACGGCTTGCGTGTTTCCAAAGGCATGGACGGCGTGTCGGGTAAATTTGCCAGCCCCTTGGTGCTTCCGGGTGAGACCTTTGACTACCAAGTGCCCCTGCGCGACCCGGGCACGCATTGGTTCCACTCTCACTATGATTCGCTGAACCAGATTGCCCGGGGCCTTTACGGGCCTTTGATCGTCGAGAACTTCGATGAACCCGTCATGCATGAACAAGTCATGGTGCTGGACGATTGGACGGTAAAAGGCACTGGTCCCGGCGCCTTCGAGGTTGACTGGAGCAAGCTTGAGCCCGGGTTGGCGTGGGGACACGCGGGCGTAAAGGGGCGTGTGCTGACCATCAACGGAAGTATCCAACCTCGCTTGGAATTGGCCTTTCAGGGCGCCACGCGCTTGCGCATGCTCAATGCAGCTACAGGCCGAGTATTCCGCCCCAGCTTCGAAAACGTTCGAGCATGGGTTGTTGCGATGGATGGTTATACCTGTCAGCCTTTTGAGCTGACGTCCTCCCTGTTTTTTGGTCCCGGCCAAAGGCTTGATGTGCTGGTGGAACCAATGGACTCAGGCCGAGCTACGCTATTCTTGGGCGAAGAACTCTTCGGCAAGGGAACGGGCTTTGAGTTTGGCTTGGGGGTTGAGGCCTCGGTTTCTTTGGCTGATGCCTTGCACGCATTTTCTCCTTACATGCCTTTGGAACTACGGCCGGATACCAGTGCTCATCAAAAGATCACACTCGATATGTCCGAACCCCACCGCGACCACTCAAAAGGTGCGGGAATGGTCGACGGTCAATGGCAAGACTGGAGCACACTGGTCGATAATCACCGCTATTGGCTTTTCAACAATGTCGCCGACAACAGTCTCGGGCCACTCTTCAAGGGCCGTGTGGGCGAGACGATCGAAGTTGAGATGCTGAACAACTCGGCAACTCATCACGTCATGCACTTCCACGGCCAGCACGTCCAAATCAAAAGCTCCTCTTCCGCTGAGCACGAAGTTGGCTCATTCAGAGACAGCATCACTTTCGAAGCTTGGTCCAAGGCAACCATCGCAATGAAACTTGACCGGCCAGGCTTGTGGCCTCTGCATTGCCACATCTTAGGTCATCAGGTCAGCGGCATGTTCACCCACTATGAAGTAACCTAAGCGGGCTCTTGATGGCGTAGGCTTTTTGGAGAGATAAGCGGCTGGCTGACGACTACTTCAACATCACGAAAGTGTCTTGAAACACTGTGTTCGAACACCGTGATTTCACCCTCAGACCGAGCGCCACCCTACCCCGTTCTGCTACGGTTCCGCTATCGGCACTAGCCGCCCAGCCAATGGCTACGGCATTCTGCTACGGGTCTGCTACAACGAAAAAAGGGCTAGCCGTTTGGCTAACCCTTTGAATTTCAACGTTTCCCCGAAAGAAAACTGAGCAATGCATTCTAACGCTTGGAGAACTGGAAGCTCCGGCGGGCTTTCCGGCGGCCGTACTTTTTACGTTCGACGCGGCGGGAGTCGCGGGTTAGGAAGCCGCCTTGCTTGAGCAAGGGGCGGAGTTCCGGTTCGTAGAGGGTCAGGGCGCGGGAAATGCCGTGGCGGACGGCGCCGGCCTGGCCAGACAGGCCTCCACCTTTAACCGTGGCCATCACGTCGAACTGACCCAGACGCTCCGTCACCTGGAAGGGCTGGTGCAGCATCATCTGCAGCACTGGACGGGCGAAGTACTGGTCGATAGGGCGACCGTTGATCATCACCACACCTGTGCCGGGCTTAACCCAGACGCGCGCTGCACTTTCTTTGCGGCGACCCGTGGCGTAGGAGCGGCCGAATTCGTCGCGTACCGGCTCGTACGTTGGCGCTGGCGCCTGTGCGGGAGCGGCTGCGGCCTCGCCTTCGCCGGTGAGCTGGTTCAGGTCCGCGAGATCTTGAACAGTTTCATTCATTGTCTTTGTTCCTTGGTCTAGCGCGTGTTCTTCGCGTTTTCAGACGCGAAATCGTAAACCCGGGGGTTCTGGGCTTCTTGCTTGTGCTCGGAACCGGCGTAAACGCGCAGGTTCTTCATCTGCTGACGCCCCAGCGGACCGCGCGGGATCATCCGCTCAATCGCCTTGGTCAACACACGCTCGGGGTAGTCACCGTCGAGGATCTGGTGCGCCTTGCGCTCCTTGATGCCGCCCGGGTGGCCGGTGTGCCAGTAGTAGGTCTTGGTCTGACGCTTGTTACCGGTCAGGCGGACCTTCTCAGCGTTGATAATGACGACGTTGTCACCGCAGTCCATGTGCGGGGTGTAGGTCGCCTTGTGCTTGCCGCGAAGAATGTTCGCAACGCGCGAGGCCAAACGGCCCAATACCACGCCTTCAGCATCGATCAGGATCCATTCCTTCTTGATGTCTTTAGGCGTTGCCGTAAACGACTTAATCATGCGTGTAATCCATGGTTGAATGGCGAGACAAACAAAGGCACCGCAGAATCACCCGCAGTGCCCGTTGAATAGCGAGGCTTTTACCAAGAAGTTTCAGGACTTCAAGCAGAAAAAAGCTCGTATTTTCAGTTGCTTAAAATTTAGGTATTATAATACCGCATTGCCTTAGGTCGCAAAACGGGGGACGAGGCTGGTGCGGGTGGCCGGCGCGAGGCTCTGCGGGGTGCGGATGGCCGTGTGGGGCAGTTTGGGGTGGTTGCTGTATTCTTCGGTTAAGGCACTGAAACCATTGCGTTCTCCGTCCTGCAGGAAGCGCCTGGCCAGCGTCCGCATTTGTCGTTGCAGGACGTGGGTTGGGACGGGGCCTTCGGCGTCCTGGGTTGGCAGGTTCAGCGAAAGGACCTGCTCAGCCATGCCTCTGGCGGTAATCTGACTCAAGGCACGCTGGCCTGCCTGGGCCCAATCCGGAGCGCCTTTGACAGGGGTTAGGCTGCCGAACGACAGAGAAACGGTCTGGATCACGTTGGCGCGGCGGTAGAGTTGACGCGCTTGCAGGGCAGCGAGACTGACCGGGTCGGGGGCAAGAGCGCCGCCGCCGGAAAGGCGGAATTCGGCGCGGCTGCGCGCTTGGATGCTGCCATTGTGCCCGACCTCCAGCGGATGGCGCAAAGCCGCCGCGGCGATATCACTGCCGCGAAAGTCAAACCGACCCGAGCCTTCCTGATCACTCAGATACAACCCCTGCGCTTTCCAACTGCGGAACAGGAAGGGCCGAATGTTGGCGGTGTCGAAGGCTGGAATGGCAAGATCGGTCAGCGCCGAGGACAGATTGGCCGCGCCCAGTAAGCCTTCTGCCCCGGTAAGCGACAGGTTCGCCCGCGCCCGCCGGTCCACCGGTTCGCTGGTAAGCCGCGTCAGCACTTGCGACAGCCAAGAACGAGGCGGGTTGAAGTCCGGTAAGCTCTCCTCAATCGCAATGCCGGCTGCTTCGGCATCCAGCGGCAGAACCCGGCCGCCAGCGCCGCGCAAAGTCAGCAGCATGGTCAGTACGGCCCCAGCCCCTTCGCCAACGATCAGATGGAAGAGCCGATGCACTGGTTGGCCCGTGCGCCATTCCAACTCAGCCAAAACATGCGCAGCAACCGCCGTCCTTGCCCCGTCACCAGCAATGGACAGGACACGCGCCACGCGTTTTGTTAATGGGGGAGCGGACATAGGAAGGACCTCAATTCCAAATACTTTTCTGCGCCTAAATTTGCTATTTGCCCTGAGGCAATGGCGCTTGGGACTGAGGTTACAAAAGGTGTGCCGTTTTGTAGGCAGGCCGGAAAATTGGCAAAAATTCTTTGAAAAAGCTTACATTAAGGCGTTTTCACTGGGAATTTACGTATGAAATAGCAGATTCCACGTCATCCTTGACGGTAATCAAGCTCGCAAATCCCGTAACGTTTAGGATATCGGCAACCATTTCGTTGGGTGATGCGAGGACAAATTTGCTGTTTTCGCCTGCCGCTTTCGCAATAATGAACATCACACGCAAGCCTGCGGACGACACGGTCGCGGCCTCCGAAAGATCGACAACAACGCTGCGGCCTTCTTCGACCATGGGGCCGAGGCGTGCTTGCAGTTCCGGGCTGGTTGCCCGGTTGATATTGCCCTTGGGCGCGATGATGGTGACGCCGTCCTGTGTGCTTTCGTGCAGTTCCATAGGTCTATCTCATTTCCTGACCTAGTAGCCACCGGCGCGGGGCGCGGGCACCAGGGGTGAAGGCTGATTGGGGTGATCGAGGGATCACAGGCTGATCCTCAGCGTCACAATGTTTCGATTATCCTGTCGCTCGTAGGAAATGCCGCTGAGCAGGTGATGCATGACAAACAGCCCCATGCCCCCTTCCCGGCGTCCGGAAAGCGTCTCGTCCAGTGTTTCTGGCACCACCTTGCCGGAGGGGTCGAAGGGTTCGCCGTGGTCTTCAACCTGGGTGACCACTTCCTGACCGCTTTCTTCGACCACCACACGGATTGATTGACTGGTGTCTTCACGCAGAGAGTAGGTGATGACGTTGCTCAACCACTCGTCCAGAGTCACCTGAAGGGCAAAAACCGCCTTCTGAGACCAGCCTTGCTGCTCGGCCACCGCGTCAACACGGTCAGCGACTGACTGAAGTTCTTCAATCGAGCTTGGAAGGGTGAAATCAAGAAGCGCCATTTAAGCAGCTGCCGTTTTCGAGTGTTGCGAAGTCTGTTCCATCATATACCAGTCAGCTCTCAATCCACATCCCTTATTGACCCGTAGACACCAGAACTTTCTACCAAAAGCAGACGGATCTTCCGCACGAGCAGCAAGATTTGGGCCGGAGGACAGGATTTAACCGCCCAGTTCTTCGCGGAATGAAGTCCCGATCAGAGAGCGAATGATGTGGTAGTGGTCTTCAAACATGCGCTGTGGGTCAATCTGGTTGAACGAGGTCCAGGTCGCCGCCGAGGATTCTTCGCTGCCCCGCACTTTGGGAAGCGTGGTGTCGTCGCGTAATTGGATCAGGTGCGCGTGTGCAATGGTGCGTCCCCGGTCGGAACGCTTGGGGTAGTCAAAGACCTCGGTTTCACGGATTGAACCGCGCAGGACGGCTTCGGGGACTTTGATGCGGGTGTCTTCCCGGAGCTCGCGGATAGCGCCGTCTTCGAGGCTTTCATCACTGCGCAGAAATCCGCCGGGCAAGGCCATCTGCCCCAGACCCGGTCGCGTTTTCCGTTCGACCAGCAGCACGTGCCCCGACTGCACCACAACAGCCGCAACCGTCACAAAAGTCGGCGGATAGGGCGAATTCGCCCAGCCTTTCTTGTAATCTTGGATAAAGCGATCTTCTTCGACCACTTCGGCAACGTCCCGCTGCGCCAGAAAATCGCGCAGCAGGTTGATGACAGCGCCGGTGGTAACGGTTCGCAGGTATTGCACCACGGCCGAGTGATCATTGGTCAAATCCCCGCCGGCATCGAAAATAGCGCGTCGGAGGTCGGTCGCGTTGATGCCTCGATAGTTCTCACAGTCGATGCTCTGCCATTCGGGGAACAGGCGAAGATAGTAGGAGCTTTCATCTTTGGAGTGCCCGACCAGCGCGACTGAAGCCTGATCCTTTGCAGGATACAGCCGCTTCGTCTCCCGCCCGACTGCCACACGAATGTTGGTTATCCACGCCGGATCGTTATAGAGCACGTCCATGAGCGGAACGATGTGAATGCGTGCATTCTCGGCCTCGCCAAAGCTGGCCCGTATCATGGCGGCGCGTTCATTGTGGGTGAAGGGATTGCGGGGTGAGCGCGGCTGGTGGGCAGACCCGAGCAACAGGACCACGTTCGGCGCCTCAGCCAAGGCTTGCTCGATCACAGCCCGATGGCCAAAGTGGAAGGGCTGAGCGCGAAGAATGAAAACGGCGACATCCGGCTGGGATGCGCGCGACACGCGTAAATCAGTCATAAGCCCAACAAGCTCCTTGCAGGCACAAAAACAACGAGCGCCGGTCTATCCAGCGCGGGTCAAAATCTATAGCCGCGGAGCCTGTCGTCAAGCTTGAGAAAGGTTACGGGACGGTTGTCCCGGTTGGATCAATCCAATTCACTCATAACCTGTGTCTTAGCCTCAATAATCATCGCAGAAAGCTTCGCGCGCAGGTCGTCTGCTGAGGTGGATTTGCCCACCGCGTCGAGATCATGGCCAACTTTTCGAATGACGTCTTCGTCGCCAGCTTCTTCAAAGTCAGAGGCCAGCACCTCCTTGACGTAGGCGTCAAGCTGCTCAGCGGGTTTGCCCAGTTGCTCGGCTACCCAGAGCGCCATCAACTTGTTTCGGCGGGCGGTCACTTTGAAGGTCATCTGCTCATCATGGGCATATTTGGCTTCAAAGGCTGATAGGCGATCGTCGAGACCGGACACGGGCATCTCCTCATGCTGCAGGGCGGGGTTACGGCCTACAGGTGCGACGCCGCGCTGACGGTTTCAAGACTAAAATGAGAATTTTATCTCTTGGACCAGCGCTGTTGAACCCAGCCCTTTTCGACCCGGTCCAGATAACCCCGGTCGCGGCCTGCGACATGGCCGGCAAAGGCTTCTATGTCCGCTTCAACCTCTTCCCACGAACGATCGGAGCGAATGGTTGGTCCGAACTGAACGATTTTCTTGTCGTAATGCATGGTCACCAGCAAAATCGGCACGTCCGCACCTTTGGCGATGTAATAGAAGCCCTTTTTCAGCTTTGGTGTCGGGGCGCGTGTGCCTTCTGGAGCGATACCAAGGATGACGCGATCACCGGCGTTGCGAAACGCAACAATGGCCGCTTCGACGTGGCCGTGAGCAGCGGTGCGCACAATCGGAATTGCCCCGGTCCAACGCAGAAAACGCCCAAACCCGAACTTGAATACTTCCGCCTTGATCATGTAGCGCATGTCCACGCGGAACAGCAGGAAGATCCAAACGGCGATCAGGAAATCCATGCTCGACGTGTGCGGAATCAGAATAACCATGAATTTTTCGCGCTCGGGCAAGGTTCCCAGCGCACGCCAACCCATGAGCTTCATGCCCCACACGCCAATGAACCGAAAAGGCCGAAAGCCGGGCTTGATCGGGATTTCCTTGGGAAAGCGGTTGATACCATCCAGTGGTTCGAGCGTTTCCGGATCGGTGTCGAGTGGGTACACCCATGGCTTCCCGCTGTCGTCTTGCGCGCTCAAACTGCTGTCTCCTCCCTCTGAACCTTACCTGGTGACACGGTAACACAGGTCTCACGGGCTAACCGATAAGTCCAGTCACCCCGTCCCACATCAGCTTTGTCGCTGTGATGAACAAGGCCGCTTCCATCAGGATGAAATAGGGGCGCTCTGGCACGATGCGATGCAGGAACACGCCCAGTAACATTGCCCCCGCTGCGACCGGTAGCAGTACGGCAGACAAGGTCAACGTGCTCAGTGGGAATTGTCCGATGGCCAGATAGAATGGAAACTTCATCAGGTTAACGATGGTGAAGGTCAGGATCGTTGTGGCCTGAAACGTGGTCTTGTCAAAATTGAACCGTAGCAAATAGGCGGTTCCGGCGGCACCGCCTGCGTGTGCGATGGTGCTGGTGATGCCCAGCAGCGTCCCCAGTATCCAAGCAGCAATGCCTCCCGGTGCCGGAGTGAACGAACGCGCGCGCCGTGCTGAGAGCCCAACGGCGTTCAACACCCCCCAACGATCCACCAGCACATAATAGGCCACCAAAGCCAACAAGATACGCAGCCAGTTCGGATTTACCACGGCAAACAGAATGATGCCGACAATCACCCCCGCCAGCATCGGCAAAATCAGTGACCGCACGGTCGGCAGGTGCCAGCGACGCCAGTACGCCCGGATGCCCAAGGCATCCATAACGATAAGCAAGGGAAGCATGACCGCAGCTGCCAGCACAGGCCCAACCACCAGCGCAAGCAAGGGCGTTGAAGCGACGTTCATTCCAGAACCAAAGCCGCCTTTTGAGATGCCCATGGACGTAACGGCCAAGACAGCCACCAACCAGAACAGGCCAGATTGGTCTAGAAATACAAAATCAGACATACGCCTGCAGATGTTTGAGGGCCTCGGGAGTATCCACGTCGCACAGAACCAAAGGATCGTCGACCTCTACCCGCTGGTAGCCGTGTTGCTGAAGCAGCGCACGGGGGCCTTCATCGCCTGAAAGTGTCCGCAGCGCAGGCACGAAGCGGTTTGGAAACAGGACCGGGTGCCCGGCTTGTTCGCCGCAGCACAGCCGGGCAATCCGCTCGCCGGACTGGTGTTCAAGCAAAGCTGCGAGGGCGGCTTGCGTGAGCAGGGGCTGGTCGCCCATGACCATCAGCGCAGCCTCACCCGGCCTTACGCGTGCCGCCAGTGCCGCCAGACTGACGCCCATTCCCATCGGCTGAGGCGGCAGGATGACGGCCTCAAACCCAGCCGGGATAAGGGGTTTCAGGGCGGCAAAGCGTTCCGCGTCATCCGGCACAGCCACAAAGCCAGCTTCAAGACCCGCCTCCCTTAACCGGTCAAAAACCCGTCCGAGAACCGGTCTGCCGCCCAATTCAGCGAGCAACTTGGACCCGACCCCAAACCGGCTTCCCTGCCCTGCTGCAAGGACCAGCGGACACAGTGTCATTGCCCGTCCTGACGCAGTGTGGCGACGATTTCTGCGAGGATGGCAAGCGCGATCTCCGCAGGGTTTGCAGCGCCAATATCCAGCCCAATGGGCCCGTGCAG
>PAFB01000010.1 GCA_002700865.1 Rhodospirillaceae bacterium | reverse complement strand
TATCCGCCGCGGGTCAGAATAGGACGCAGGCTCTGTTCGAACTTGGCCCGGACGCGTTGGATGCGTTCGACGGCATTGTCGATCTGACCATCGCCGCCCACAAGACCAGCCTCTGTCTGCGCTTTGAGAATATCCTGAAGTAGCGCCGCTGAACGCTCTTCGAGGTTCGTGTCCCCACCCTCTCGCGCCGATACGGCAAGCGCATACATCGCGGGCGGAACCGCGCGGAATTCGCCAAAGTTCGGAATGAACAGGTGCTGCGCAGGTGCTTTGGTTTCTTCGAGCCAGCCGGTCAGCCCTTTGTCAAAGTCCAGAACTGCCTGATCGGGGTCTTCGAACAGATCTTCGCCATGGTAAAGGTTCAGATACCCCAGCGCATGACCAATCCGCACCACGTCGATAATCTCAGTATCGCCCTCGGGGCCGTCAGGAAACAGCTTGCGCAAAGCGCCCAGCTTCATCGGACCAGCGGCGAGCGCGTTGAACACAGGGTCAAACTTCGCCGGGTTCAGCCGCAGATTCTCGTTCAACCGGAACGTCAGCTGCATTTTCACGTTTTCACGCAGCGGTCTCAGCATGATCCGGGCATCGGCCCAAAACTCGACGATATCAGCGTGCGACTGCTTTTCTTCATTCTTGATGTACAGGTCAGTGCGGTGCGAGCGATTGACTGAAAAGTCGTAGAGCGTCTCGCTGATGATTCTGTTGGGATAGCGGTTCAGGCGCTCGACCATCGAACGGGGTACAGCCTGCGCCTTGGCATTGTTCAGATGCGCGGCGTCGCCACACATGCGGTACTCGCGGCCAAGGAATTGAGGCATGATGTCATGGGCGTAGAAGCTGTCCCATTCGAGGTTCATGAACTCCTGAAACACTTTACGCGCGCCCGCGCCGGCGGACCGCTTGTAGCGGTCGGCAATCAGCATTTGCGAGAAGTAACCCGCCTCCTCACCCACCATTTCCTGCATCAGATGCAGGGCGCTTTTGGTCTGCTCAATGGGTTGATTGCCTTGCGTGGTCGCGAACAGTTTCAGGAACTCGCGGAAGGGTTCGAACTGGGTGTTGAACACGGCACAGTTATAGGAAAACAGCACCATGCCGCCGTCTTTGACGTTGTTAACCGTGTCAAACACAGACGGACGATCCTCTTCGACCATCTGACCATAGGTATCGAGGCACATAACCACGTCCCATGGCCCCGGTTGTGCCGTGTTAAAGCTGTCGATTGAGCCGTGATGAACGCTAACGTTGTTGTGGCCGAAGCTGGCTTTCATTGACTCAGCAGAGGCCGACAGTTCCGGGTTGTGATCGACGGTATGGAAATGCGTGCCGGGATAGGAGAAAGCCAGCGAATTCGCGGTCAGCCCCGGTCCACCTCCAAGGTCCGCGACTTGCAAACCGTCGTCCTTGTCCGGGTACAGAAGACGCTCATCTGGAATGAAACCGCCAAGCAGCGCCACCATAGCAAGATTGCGCAAAGTCGCCGCGGGCTTGACCTGAAAATCATAGTCATTGTGCGTCAGCGGTGTTGGTTGAATATCCACAGAGACAGAGTCAGTCAAATGCTTGGCTTTCGTTGGTTTTTGGTCGGGCAACAAATCTCGTCTGCCGCCCGTCACAGGAGCCGTAGGCGGATCGGCTTACGCCTGCAAGTTTTCTATGACAATGGCAATACCCTGCCCACCACCGATGCACATGGTCAGCAGGCCGTAGCGCCCCTTGGTGCGATGCAACTCGTGGATAGCTTTTGTGGCCAGAATAGCGCCCGTCGCACCCACGGGATGACCCAGCGCAATGGCGCCGCCGTTGGGGTTGACCTTGGCCGGGTCGAGGTCCAGCTCGCGGCTGACGTAGCAGGCCTGAGCAGCGAAGGCTTCGTTGCTCTCAACCACGTCCAGATCAGCAGCTTTTAGACCAGCCTTGGCGAGCGCTATTTTGACCGCAGGCACAGGGCCAACACCCATTTCATCGGGCTCCACGCCCGCGTGGCCATAGGCCATGATCCGCGCCAGCGGGGTCGCCCCCAGACGCGCTGCTGCGCTCTCGGCCACCAGCGTAAGCGCCGCTGCGCCGTCGTTGATGCCGGAGGCATTGCCCGCGGTGACTGACCCGTCGGCCTTGAAGATGGTCTTCATCCCCGCGAGCCCCTCGGGCGTTACCGCGCGCGGGTGTTCGTCGGTGTCAAAATCAATGGTTTCACGCCGCGACTTTATCGGCACAGGGACAATCTGCCCGGCGAACAAACCACCCTCAATCGCCGCCGCCGCCCGGCGCTGGCTTTCAGCGGCAAAAGCGTCCTGAGTCGCACGGTCAATGCCGTAGCGGCTGGCAATGTTCTCAGCGGTAATGCCCATAAGCCCATGACCAAAGGGGTCGTAGAGCGCGCCTTGCATCATGTCGATGACGTTGCTCTCGCCCATGCGCGCGCCGAACCGCATGCGGGGCAGCGTATAGCCGCCGTTCGACATGCTCTCAGCCCCGCCCGCCAGCGCAGCGTCGCAGTCGCCCAGCATCACAGTCTGCGCAGCGGAAACGATAGCCTGCAGGCCCGAGCCGCACAGCCGGTTCACCGTCAGCGCCGGGGCATGCTTGGACACGCCGGCCTGCACTGATATCACGCGGCTGATGTACATATCCCGCGCTTCGCCATGGATAACATTGCCGATGACCGTATGCCCGATTGCCTCGGCATCCAGACCGGAACGTTCGATCGCAGCCTTGGCCGCGATGGTGCCCAGATCAATGGCTGATACGTCTTTGAGCGAGCCGCCAAAGCTGCCGATGGCGGTTCTTGCGGCGCTGGTGATGACTACGGATTCGACCATGTCTTGGACCGTCCCTGCTTTCTACTGCTTCTGGATTTAGGAGTATACGACCTGCCGCTAAGCCTCAACGGACAAGAACTCACCGTCGTCCTGCATCCAGAACAGTTCCGCCGAAGCAATCGAGAACCAGGCACCGTGCAGCGTCAGGCGGCCTTCTTCCATGGCGCGCTGGATGAAAGTAAAACCCCGCATCCGCTCGATAGAACTGCCGACGTTCAGATGCTCCAGGCACTGTTGCAAGCCGTCCTGTTGCATCGAGGGGTTATCGGCTACGGCTTTGCTGGCATCCTCGGCCATAACGCCAACCCACCGGCTGATGTAGGAGGCGTCTTCAGCCCCCGCCTCACCCCCGGCTTCGCTCTGTGCCCGGCCCAATGCAGCGGCGACACCCCCGCACTTCGCGTGGCCCATCACAACAATGCGCGACACCCGCAGGTGATCCACCGCAAACTCCAGCGCTGCCGCCGTCCCCGCGAGCGGAGCGTCAGGGTCCTCGCCATAGGCCTCGGGCGCTGGAACGATGTTGGCAACGTTGCGAATGACGAACAGCTCACCCGGCCCGGCACCAAAAATCGTCGCAGGGTCGACCCGGCTGTCGGCGCAGGAAATCACCATCGTATGCGGCGACTGGCCCTGACCAAGTTCGCGGTAAAGCTGCTTTTGCTCGTCGAGCCGCTGGGAAACGAAACGATTATAGCCGTCCGCGAGTTGATCGGGCATCGTGGGGCTGGACATACGGACTCCTCGTTGGTGTTATTGCGCTGAGGTGGGTATCACCCCGAGGCGCGCGCAAAAAGGGGTGGGCGCAAGATAAGCATGGAGGACTAAATGAGCTACGACGGTAAATCAGTTCTGATCACCGGTGCAGGCAGTGGTTTCGGACGCAGACTGGCAGAAACGCTCAGCAGCAGAGGCGCAAAGCTTGTTCTGGGTGATATCAACGAAGCAGGGATGGAAGAAACCAAGGCCCTGTGCGCGGGTGAAGTGGTCATGCGCCGCACAGACGTGAGTGTTGAGGCTGATTGTCAGGCGCTGGTTGAGGCCGGGGTCGAAGCCTTTGGCGGGTTGGACGTGGCTTACAACAATGCGGGCATGGGGGGACACGCGCCCAAGCCCCTGCACGAAATCACCCAAGAAGAGTTCGACATCACCTTCAAGGTCAACACCTACGGCGTTTTTTACTGCATGAAGGCACAATTGCCCGTGATGTTACGCGCGGGTAAAGGCGCCATCCTGAACACATCCAGCGCAGCAGGCGTTCTCGGTGCGCCGTTCATGAGCGCTTATGGCGGGGCCAAGCATGCTGTCTCTGGCATTACCCGCGCCGCTGCTGACGAATATGCCCGCCGCGGCATCCGCATCAACGCCATTTGCCCCAGCTTTGCCGACACGCCAATCATGGACGGGGTGATCAACCATTTCGGCCTGCCTAAGGACGAAGCCTACACCAAGATTTCCAACCGCGTCCCCATGCGCCGCGTTGGGACAGTGGACGAAATCGTTCAGGCGATGATCTGGGCCTGCTCGGACGAAAACAGCTTCATGACCGGACAGACGCTGTCGATTGATGGTGGTCTGACTGCCGTTTAGTCCCCCGACCGTCAGCCGCTGGCCCCATTCAGGGCAGCAACAGGGAGAAAGACAGCATAGACCTACTGTGTTAGGCAGGGGCCATGGCGGATTTCTCCCGGTTTTTCCCGGCCCTGCTGGCCTTGCTGCTCGCGCTGCTGATCCCCGGTGCCCGCGCCAACGCGCAACTGTGGCCCATGGCGACGATTACCTGCGAAGATTGGCGCTTGTTTCGAGATGTTGATTTCCTCCGCCATCAAGCCACACTGGACAGCCTCAACCCCTGCATCAGCTACGAGCCCTTCGTCGCAGGCGGGATTGAATGGCGGCTTACCCGACTGCAGCAAGGTCCCCTGATCCCGCGTGAAGCGCCGCTTGTGGTTGTGCTGCACGACGATGAGAACGCCGCGCTTACCGGCGCGCTTGGGTTACTCGCGCTTCGAGACGTGCAAGTGGTCATGCTGGACGCAGAAGAGAGCCGTCTGTGGGGCGGGGTGGACCCGAACCGGATGTTTGTGGATATCGGCGCCGTTGTCGCAAGCTGCCCCCATCCGCTGAACCTCGATCACCGCTTCGCCGCCGCGATCCTGCGCGACTGGACTTGCACCGTACCCATCCTGTCGCTGCACAGTAACGCGCCCGGATTTCAGGGCGATGGCGAAGGGGGGCGCGGGTCGATCTCCATGCTGGCCGCCAAGCCTCACCAACAGGCCTTTCCCGCCGCCCCGGACCTGCGCAACCCGCGGCTGTCCGATCCTGACAACCTCATCTACATGGCCGGACCAACGCCCCTGCCCGGCCCGCTGCAGTCCGCGCTGCTGGAACCTCTCCGCCAGACGGGGTTGAACGTGCTCTACAGCCAGATCAACCCGATGAAACAGGATTGTTCGCTCTCGGACTACTTGACCCTGCGCGGTCAATCCGACCTATACTTCAACATCGAAGTCGAGGCCGGCGACACCGCTGCTGCCCTCACCATGATCAGGAAACTCATGCGCGTTTTGGATCAGTATCACGAGCCACAGCAGACCCGCCCATGAAAGCCGCCTTTGTTGCCATGATTGGGCTTGGTTTTGCCCTGCCGCTGCTGGCAGCGGGTAGCCTGTTTGGAGCCAACTTGGCGGCGGCGCAGGGTGCGCCTCAGTCAGACTACGCCGAACTCGCCGAGCGTCACGGGCTCCAGTACACCTTTCCCGATGGCGAGCGCGTCGCCCCGCCCGCTTCAGCGCCGGGTCGGCCCTTGTTGCCTGCAACAGAAATAGACATCAGCACACTGCTGTTATGGGCTTTGGCCATCGCCTTGGTTGGGGCTTTTGCTTACTTCATCCTGATCAACGTCCGTGCCTACCGAGAACAGCAGGAGCGCTTGAAGACACAGGCAACGGCGCTTGAACCGGTAGAGGTTTGGGGGACGGTTCCTGAAGACGGGTGGCAGGCCTTGCTCCATCGGTTACGCGGGAGAAGCGATCTGAACGGGGCCGTCCATGAAATGCTGCTCGCGGCGATTGGGTTTTGCCAACAGGAGCTGTCTATCCACATCCCGCGCGCCAAAACCCCGCGCGAGATCCAACGCGCGCTACCCAACAATTTTGCTGCCACCGATGCGTTTGAAACACTGGTTCAGGGGGCTGAATTGGCTTGGTTTGGCGCCAAACCCGTCGATCGTCCTATGTTTCAGCGAGGGTTAGATGCCTTCGAGCGCATTATCGCGCTCAAGTAAACCGGCAGCTCACTCCACCAGCAGCCCTGCCCAAGCTTGCGCCAGCCCCAGCAAAGCCGCATCCGACCCCCGCGCACCCATCACCGTTATGCCGCGCGGCACACCATCGGTGTTTGGCATGGGAATCTGAATCTGTGGCGTTCCCAGCAAAGGCGCAATGGATGTCAGGCCCAGGAGCTGCTTTCGCGTGATATCGCGCTGTTCCAGAGCCGTTGGATCGCTCAACGACGAAAGCTTCTCAGCCGCGGCGGGTGCCGTTGGCATGATGATAAAGCCGCCTCTGTCCAGCACTTCGGTCAACGGCTGATAGGCCGAAGCCGCCCGCGCGCGCGCCGGGGCTTCCTGTTCCGGCTTTCGGGTTGCGGCGAGCTCGAAGCGGGCGCGAATGTCTGGCGCAAGCGCGGGCTTGGCGCTTTCAATCCACGGGCCGTGCTCCGCCCATGCAGACAAACCCTGCACAACGCCAAAGGCCTCAAACCCGACCTCAAACAAGGTCTTCACGTCACCGACATCCAACTGGGCAAAGTGCCCCAGCCGCTCTTCAATCACGGCGACAAGCGCCTGCATGCGGGGCTCAAGCGGCGCGAACAAGTCACGGGCGATGAAAATTTCTGCCGCTGGCCGCTCAGCCTTTGGCGTTTCCTCACCCAGTAACACGGCCATGCCGGCCGCAAGCGTGGGGGCATCACGGGTCATCAGGCCGATGGTATCCAGCGGGGCGCTCAGGTCCATGCAGCCCTCCGCGCTGATCCGCCCATGGGTCGGACGCAGACCGAACAGGTTGTTGTAGAGCGCAGGAATGCGGACCGAACCGCCAGTATCCGTACCCAGTCCAAGATCTGCCAATCCACTGACCACGGCAACAGCAGACCCACTAGACGAGCCACCGGGAACGCGGTCAGGGGTTACCGGGTTTCGGGGGGTGCCATAGTCGATGTTTTGGCCCACAAGCGACGCGGCAAGCTGCTCCGTGATGGTCTTGCCAACCATGCTCGCACCAGCATCGAGCAGGTCTTGCACCGCCCGCGCCGTGCGCCGCGCAGGCGTGGAAGCCAGCGGCCAGTCAAAAACACCACAAGCCGTTGGTAAGCCTTCAACGTCGAACAAGTCCTTAACCGCCAGCCGCATCCCTTTCAGCGGGCCTTCAGCGGCGCCCTGGCGGACTTCGCGCAGGACGAAAGGATCATCAACTAAATGATAAGTCTTGGCCACGACGCTGGCTCCCTGTGTTGGTCCGAAAGCCGTACTTACTGGTCGCGCGACCAGACCGGCTTGCGCTTCTCCAAAAAGGCAGCCATGCCCTCTTTTTGATCCGCCGTTGAGAACAGCCCGGCAAAGACCCGGCGCTCTGCGCCTATGCCTTCCGTCAATCCGGTCTCAAACGAGCGGTTGACGGCGTCTTTGCCCGCCATGGCCGCGACTTTGGAATGTCCCGCGATAACGCCCGCGGCTTTCATGACTTCAGCATCGAGGTCTTCGGGATCGACCACGCGGGAAACCAGCCCGGCGCGTTCCGCCTCCTCTGCCCCCATCATGCGGCCTGTCAGGCACAGGTCCATGGTCTTGGATTTGCCGATGGTCTTAGTCAGACGTTGCGTGCCGCCTGCGCCGGGGATGATGCCGAGCGTGATTTCTGGCTGGCCAAACTTTGCGGTCGTTGAAGCAATGATCAGATCGCACATGAGCGCTAATTCGCATCCTCCCCCCAAAGCAAAGCCTGACACAGATGCAATCATCGGCGTGCGGGTCTGCCCGATCTTGTCCCATTCGCCAAAGGGGTTCACGCCGTACATGTGCGCGAAGTCCTTGTCGGCCATTTCGGTGATGTCGGCCCCGGCGGCAAAGGCTTTCTCCGACCCCTTAAGGACAATACAGCCAACGCTCTCGTCTTTGTCTGCGGCCATACAAACTGACTGAACCTCCAGCATTAACGGCATGTTCAGGGCGTTGAGGGCTTTGGGGCGGTTGAGTTGGATGATCTTCACCCGCCCTTCCTGGCTCACAAGAATGTTTTCATAGTCTGACATGGTTGGTTTCCTTCTCCTGTCCCGGCGGGCTTCAGTCCAGAGTGACGCCCTGCTCGGCCTTGTGTTGAGCGTAGCGCGCAACGACGGTTTCTGCCGTTTCGCGATCCATGGGGGCGTGATGCCCCCCAAAAATGCGTTTGAAGTCCTGTGCCATCAAGCGTTTGTGCACGTGCAGGATCGCTCGCTTGTCCGAGTCAGGCAGGATATCAACGATGTAACCATTGGTCAGGACGTCGCCGGTGAACATCCACTGCCGCGATCGGTCGATGAATGTAAGACTATCACTTGAATGACCAGGCGTTTCCAAAATCTCCAGCACCACCCCACCTAGGTCGATGGTATCCCCTTCCCCAACAACATCAGTGAAGACCCCGGGTTTGAAATGGTGGCCGTAGCTCTTCGCGTCAAAATTCAGGTACTCAAAGCCCTCCGCCACCAGTTTTAGCTGCGGCGCCCAAGGCTGAGCGTTGGTGTTTTTCGCCGTGGGGGCCTCGACTACAGCCTTGACGGCATGGTGACCAAAACAGCGATCCTTGAACTGGAAGACCTGACTGACGTGGTCGCAGTGGGCGTGCGTCAAGGCGATCCAAAGCGGCTTGCCTGAGGGCTGGAAAATTTCTTCGAATGGCCAGTCAACAATGCCCCAGCCAGCGTCGATGACCAGATCAGCCTGCTGCCCCTCAACGACCCAGACGTTGGACCGTATCCCGGCGCGCACCATCTTTTCACTGAGCAACCAAAGGCCGGGCTCGACCTGTTCCAGTTGGAACAAATTGCTGTCGAAAGGACGCATGAAGATTCATCTTTCAGGTTTTTCTGCACGTCAGCAGAAACTTAACCTGCCGCGTCGTCTTCTGTCTCATCTTGAGCTAAGTCGCCCGAGGATGGAAGCTGTGCGTCGATGTAGTCCAAATCGCCACCATTATCGACCACCAAAAGCACCTTCAGTCCCGCAGTCATGACCATCCGGCCATCCTCCTGACGCAGGGGCGTTCCTTCCCGTTCAGCCCAATCAAACACCGGTACAGACCCCCGATGGTCGGCCAACAGCTCTTCGAACAGCGCCGTAGCGTTGCTCGGGTGCAGGCGGATACAGCCGCCGCTGGCGCGCTTTCCAAGGTTCTTGATCAGCGATGGGTTGGCAGCATGCACGGCCCAGCCGGTCGGCTCACCGTCTTCTAGATAGCGCCAGAACATCGAATACGGCATTGCGGCGTCGTCCCAAGTCGTCGTCGTATATTCGCGGTGGAAGCGTTTTTGATCGAGTTGGTACACCCCGGTTGGCGTGGTGGTGAAATACTTCTCCTCCCGTTCACGCCCCGTCGAGACATCCCACACGTCAGTCGCAGACCACCCACAGCCGCCACACCCGCGCAGGTTAGGCCGCAGGACCATCATCGTCTGTGAGTGCTCCCCGGATGCCCCCTTATTCACCAGCAATAACACGTTGAAATGCTGAAGAATTTCGCCATCAAGCGTGGCAAGGCGCGAGTCATCGTCGGGGATGATCTGCTGGCCATCCACAAAGTAAGTCGGCTTGACGCCCGGCTCATTCATCTCACTCAAGGGCCCCAGCGACGCCCCACAGCCCGCAAGCACCAAGGCCGCGCCGCCAGCGACGACGCCGGTCAGAAGGCCGCGCGCGCGCGGGAACAACGAAGGCAATTGCAGAGATGACAGCACGAAGCGTCCTCCAGACTTTCAGAGACTAACCAGTAAACAGGCGCTTCGGTTTTGGATCGCCTTAAGCGACCTGGATCACCTTCTTACCGAAGTTCTCGCCATTGAGAACATCTATCAGTGATTGCGGCGCGGATTCAATGCCTTGACTAACGTCTTCCCTCACTTTTATGCGACCTGACTGGATCATCGGAACGATTTCATTCACAAACTGGGGAAGTTGTTCCTGATAGTCCCAGACAATGAAACCTTTCATCAGAATACGCTTGGTCAAAACCTCCCGCAAAATCCGTGGACCCCAGTCCAGTCCGGTTTGTGCTTGGGTGGCATTATAAAAGCTGATCACGCCGCAGACCGGCATCCGCGAGAATGGGTTCATCAGCGGCCAGACCGCCTGAAAAACCGGGCCACCGACGTTTTCCCAATAAATATCAATGCCGTTGGGAACCGCGTCTTTCAGCTTTGTCGTCAGATCAGGGTCGTTGCGGTCAAGGCACGCATCAAACCCAAGCTCTTCGACCGCATAAGCACACTTTTCCGGGCCGCCGGCAATACCAACCGCCCGCAATCCTTTAGCCTTGGCGATCTGTCCAACCATGGTGCCAACTGGGCCGGTTGCGGCAGCGACCACCAGCGTCTCGCCTTCAACCGGTTTACCGATGTTGTGCAGTCCGGCCCAAGCTGTCATGCCGGGCATGCCGAGCATGCCGACATGAGCAGACAGAGGAAACAGATCGGGATCAACAATCTGCGTGCCCTTTGGGGTGGCTTTCCAATGGGTAGACCAGCCCCCAGTGTGGAACACGTGACTGCCCACGGGAATGTCTGGAGTCTTGGATTCAATCACGCGGCCAACGGTGCCGCCTTCCATGCGGCCCCCAATGGCGACTGGCGCAGCGTAGGATTTCGCATCGTTCATGCGGCCACGCATGTAAGGATCGATCGACAACCATAGCGTCTGGGCAACGTACTCCCCCTCGCCCGCCGTTGGAACGGCTTCTTCAACCAGTTCCCAGTTCTCTAACGTAGGGGCCCCAACAGGACGACTTTTCAGGTTCCACGTTTTCATGGTTGTCATTAATCATTTCCTCCACTCAATGATCTTTCCTTTCCCCCACACAAGCTCCTATATGTGTCTTATGCAAGACCCGTTTGGCCGAACCATCGACTACCTCCGCGTTTCAGTGACAGATCGCTGCGATTTCCGCTGCCTGTACTGCATGTCCGAAGACATGACCTTTCTGCCAAAGAAAGATTTGCTAACACTTGAGGAACTCGATCGCCTATGCACCGTGTTTGTGAACAAGGGCGTACGCAAGCTGCGTCTGACCGGTGGTGAACCGCTGGTGCGCAAGAACGTCATGTGGCTGTTCGAGCGACTGGGGCGGCACCTGCAGACCGGAGCACTCGATGAGCTGACGCTGACCACAAACGGCTCGCAACTCAGCCGCTATGCCGACGATCTCGCCCGCGCCGGCGTGCGGCGGGTTAATGTATCGTTGGATACGCTCAAGCCCGATCTGTTCAGCCAAATTACCCGCTGGGGACGCCTGACACAGGTGATGGAAGGCTTACAAGCCGCCAAGGAAGCCGGGTTGAAGATCAAAATCAACACGGTCGCGCTCAAAGGTGTCAATGACGACGAGCTTGAAACACTGGTCGCCTGGTGCGCGGATGAAAGCTTTGATCTGACCTTCATCGAAGTCATGCCCATGGGCGCCATCATGGATGATACCGGCGCGGACGACAGTGGTCGCGAGGGCCAGTTCATGTCGCTGCAAGCCGTGCGCGAGCGTCTTTCCCGCCGTTGGACACTGGCTGAGTCGTCCTACCGCTCAGCCGGCCCTGCTCGGTACTTCATGGTCGGCGAAACCGGTCAGCGGCTGGGGTTCATCACCCCGCTGAGCCACAATTTCTGCGAGCTGTGTAACCGCGTGCGCCTGACGTGTACCGGCATGCTGTATATGTGTCTGGGGCAAGATGACTCGATGGATCTGCGCGCTGTGTTGCGAGGGTCGAGCGGGGATCAATCCCTGTCTGCAGCCATAGATCAGGCCATCCTGAAAAAACCCAAGGGCCACGATTTCCTCATCGGACGCGACGCCCCTGCGGCGGTCGCCCGGCACATGAGCGTTACTGGCGGTTAAATCCCATGGCGCATGTGACGTCTGAGTGGGCCGTGAGATTTAAGCGTTTACGGCGCTCCGCCCGAACCTTGCGCGACTGTAAGCGACAAGCAAATCAACGAACTCTCTGTTGACTGAATTACTGAAGAAATCTCGGCGCACCATTAAATGAATTGGATGGTGAAATTGCCGAAATTCGGTGAGTTCCGTCACATCGTCATTTAACCGAATAGCGTTGCATAAACCAAAGCCCACACCGGCCCGAACCAATGCCTCACCATCAAGAAATTCGGACACGCGCACTGCGCTACGACAGCGATGCTCCAGTTTCAGAATTTCGTTCCAATAGTTGAAATTGGCTGAGGCTTTCATCGGGACAACTATTGAATGCTGATCCAGCGTGCTGAACTTAGGAAACCCTCGCTCAGAAACGTATGTTTCATGCACAAAATACCGAAAATCAATGACTCCGAGTTCTATTCTGTTATGGTGCCCGCTGTCATTTTGATAACTTGAAAAAATGATGTCATTTTGCTCTTTAAAGTCACGACGCTGAACGCTCGGGCGATAGAAGGTGCACGCATAACGCGTCTATGATTTCCGGATTGGCCGTGATAACCGGCAAGAGTATATGGTTGTGAATGCCTGAATCCGCTTGGATTCTGACCTGTGGCCTGTTGCGTATTCGCTGCGTACCAGATTGCAAAAACAAACCCTCAAGCAAGCCATCCGCACGCTGTAGTTTGCTCACAAGAATGTCTCCGCTGACGGTCAGCTCAAATTCCTTGCCATGACGGCCGTAGAGTTTCGTTTCCAGCGCTTCTTCCAAACTCTCCAGTCGCCGCTTCAGCGTTGGCACCGAGTTTCCCAGAGCTGCGGCAGTGGCGGTCAGGCTTTGAAAGACCGAGAAGGTCAAAAATGCGCGATAAAGCCCCCAAATGTTTCGGCTCTTTAGATAAGGGGGTTGGCTCGATGAGTCAGGGGGTGTCATCTCACAGCGCTCCTACTGACGTGAAACGACAAGCCGGCCAGTCGTCTTCTCGACGAAAATAATCTCGGCTTTCGCGCAACATCAGTTGCGTCAACTCATTCCCTTGTCGTGTCTCCAAAAATTTCTTTCGTACCGACAGGTATACGGGCATGTCCATCGTTGGCATTTCTGGGCAGGTCAGGTAAGTCCCGCGACTGGACCACTGCGTGACGATGGTGAAGTGATGCCCCTTTCGCGCGAAGACATGACAGGCTGCAGTAGAATTGAGTTCAAGCGTGCAGCCAACCTGCAACAATATCGTATCCAAACCGCCCCAAATTGGCCGAATTAGCCGATAGTCAGAAACCATAGCCAGATGATGAGCCTCAAGATTGTGCGGTGCCGGGGTGCCAAACCTCTCCATGTATTCGGGCGTTGCGCCAAACCCTAATTGGTGAATCCCTACAGGGAAATTTTCAGTCAGCGCGGAATCACGAGTGAAGTGGGCAAGCACAATATCATTGGGGGCCAAGTGAGAGACGTCGGGCATATCTCCAGACATCAAAACAAGCTGATAATTATGAAAGAAGGCAGCGTTTTCGCTGACAAGTCTTAAAAAGAAGGTCTCGAAGAGAACATCCGGCATCCACAGTTTGGCTGGCGGCTTTTCTTGTACTGGCGGGTTTGCCATATA
>PAFB01000009.1 GCA_002700865.1 Rhodospirillaceae bacterium | reverse complement strand
TTAGTGGTTTTTACGCACCACATCCCCATGATTCACAGCTAAAGGCGCATAATCGTTAGGTTTTTTGGGCATATAATGAAACCGGCGTAAATATTCAGATCATCGAATGAGATTTCATTTGCCGGTACGCTTCCGGTAGACGCTGGACGGCGATATTTCCAGCAATGAAGCGGCTTTGTTCACGTTTCCACCGGTAAATTCCAACGCCTTATCGATCATCTCCTGCTCAATGATCCACATGGGTCGCAATTCGTCCTCTGAGATGGGTGCTGCGGTGGTGGGAGTGGCAACGGGCATGGGAGAAGGTTGGAGGATCGCGCTGCTTTGCGGCAGTCCAGCCGCGTTGACAGGCGGCACGATGCCACCGCCTAGGCTCATGGGCTGCATGTAGCTCTGCGGCAGGCCAACTTGCTCCAAGGGCGGCATCATGTTCAGAGTGACCAGAGGCGCGTTGTGCAGGACAACAATATTTCGGACGACGTTCTGCAACTGGCGAATATTGCCCGGCCAGCTGTAGCTCATCAGCAGATTTTGGACCTGCTCGTCAAAGTCCTGAAAGGCTTTACCATCGCGTTTGGAAAATCGGCGCAGACATTCCCGCGCAATCTCCAAAACATCCCCGCCCCGCTCCCGCAGCGCCGGAAGCACAATCGGGATGACGTTAAGGCGGTAGTAGAGGTCCTCGCGGAACCGTCCGGCCTGAACATCGGCCCAGGCGTCCCGGTTGGTCGCACAAATGATCCGGGCGTTGGAGTGCTCCAGCCGTGATGAGCCAACCCGCTGGAATGAACCGGATTGCAAAAACCGGAGAAGCTTGGATTGCAGTCCAATGTCCATTTCACCGATTTCATCCAAAAACAGCGTCCCATTGTGCGCCATTTGCGCAGCGCCATCGCGGTCGGTCGTCGCCCCTGTAAACGCGCCCTTCACGTGGCCGAAGAGTTCGGACTCGATCAGGTCCTTGGGGATCGCAGCGCAGTTCAACACTGTGATGTTCCCATCCCGACGCGGTGAGGCGCGGTGCAGGGCTTGGGCGACCAATTCCTTTCCGGTTCCGGTTTCCCCGGTGATCAACACGGTCGCATCCGAAGGCGCGGCAGAATCGATCGTCCGGTAGACGGCCTGCATGGCAAGCGAGCTGCCGATCATTTCATCGTATGAAGGCCGGTCAAGTTGCTGATACACGGCCACTTTGGTTTTCAGCTGTCGAAGCTCCACGGCGTTGTGAAGGCTCTGTACCAGCCGTTCCTGGGCGAAGGGTTTGACCAGAAAATCGTTCGCGCCCAGTCGCATGGCGTCAACGGCGACATTAATGGAGCCGTGGGCGGTCATCACAATGGTGGTGGTGCCAAGCTGCTCTGCCGCGATGAGTTCGAGGATTTGCTGGCCATCTATGTCGGGCAATTGCAGATCGAGTAGCAACAATTCAGGGCGCTGATCTCGCAGAATTCGCAGCCCCGCTTTACCGGTTTCAGCCTTGAGCAGCTGAAACGGCTCCTTCTGCAAAAACCCTTGATACATGTGCAGCATGGGCGGGGAGTCTTCGATAATCAGTAGCTTTGCCGGCATCGGTCTTTTCTGGCTCCCTGTGCGCCGCATTTCTAGCCGCGCCTATTGAATTGCTCTCGATTTGAGCGGCAGGTCAAATTGCCTTCAACCCGCTACAAATGTGAGCAATTTTGCACAATGAGAAAAGTGGCTGAGCAATGTTAGAGCCAGTCGCCATCTTTGTCTCAAAAGTTTCCAAGCGTTTTTGCCTTCAGTCCATTACGGGCAAACCCGCTGCATCATCCCCAAAAACCCGCATTTCCCCCACAATTGCTGCGCCACTTGTGAGCAAAAAAGGTGGTAAAACAATGTCTTGCAAGGGAAACAAAACTGCCGCCTGTGGCGGTAGGTGTAAATTTACCTGAACTGAAGTCAATTTGACATATGTTTTGAATGAAAATTGCAGTGCGCTTTGGTGGAACGCAGTGTCTTGATCTTGTCAAATCGCACGGTCCATGAGTTAGTTTTATCATTAAGGTTTCAAAATCTTACGAAAGGAAGCCTGCTGCGTGTTTTCCATTGTTAGCCACGGCTCGAACACCGACACCTCTGCACAGGTTCTGCGGGACACCCTCAATCAACTGCAAGGTCCCGTTTCCATGCTCTTTGCGGGCATGTCGGTTAAGACGGACTTAGCGGGTTTCCAGGCCGAAGCGGCGCTTGATGTTCAAATCCACGGTTCAACGTCCTGCTTGGGCGTCATGACCAATCAAGGGGCCTTTGTCGAAGGGGGCAAAGGCTGCGGATTTCTGGCAATTTCGGACGAGGCTGGCGCCTATGGATCGGCTGTTGAGGCGGATGATGATGTCGAGGCGGCTGCGCGGTCAGCCATCCTGACCGCCCTCGCCCGCGCTGGTCCTCCGGGTGAAGCGCCTGAGCTGATATGGCTGTCTGCAACGCCCGGCATCGAAGAGCGCGTGATTGCGAGCATTCAGGAGACCATCGGCGAAGGCGTGCCGATCTGTGGTGGCACGGCAGCGGACAATGAAGTTGCCGGTGGTTGGATGGTGTTTGATGGAGCGAGTGCGCACGGATCCGGGATTGCGCTGTCGGTCATGTTCCCCTCCGTATCGCTGGGCTACGCCTTCCATTCAGGCTATCGACCGACCTCGACAAAGGGCCGCGTTACGGCCAGTGAAGGGCGACAAATCCTGTCCATCGACGGACGGCCCGGCGCGGAAGTCTACAATGAATGGAGCGGTGGGCGCATTGAGCAGGCGTTGAACAACAAGGGCGGCAGCGTCATCGCCAATACATCTCTGGCGCCCTTGGGCCGAGCACGGGATGCAGTGGCTGGTTTTGACTACTATTTGCTCTCGCATCCGGAATCAGTCAGCGAGAACAGTGCGCTTGGGCTGTTTTCAAACATAGACGTGGGCGATGAAATCGTCTTGATGGAAGGCACGGAAGACAACCTCGTCCAACGCGCCGCCCGCGTGGCAGAGAACGCACTGGAAATGGCGAGACTGGATCAGTCGCGCTTGTCTGGTGCCTTGGTGATCTATTGCGCGGGGTGCATGCTGACGGTTCAGGATCGGATGGATGAAGTTGCCCAAGGGGTGTGTCAGGCGCTAGGCGACAAGCCGTTTCTGGGAAGCTTCACTTTTGGCGAGCAAGGCTGCTTCATCGGCGGGTCCAACCACCATGGGAACCTCATGATTTCAGTGGTCGTCTTTGGCGACTAGTCCGGTTAAGGTTCCGGGATGAGCAAGCCATCGGATTCACAGGACACGGGGTTGGAGGAGCAGCTCCGTGAGGCACTGATCGCGCTGGAACAGGCAACGGCGCGGGAACGGCAGACGCGACTTGAGTCAAAGTTCTTGCTGGAAAGCCTGCGCGATCTGGGTTTCGCCGAGCGCACGTCGGAGGTCTACGGCCGCTCCCTGGAACTTCTGCAGCAGAGCATCGCCTTCGATGATGCCTTTTTACTCAGGGCCGCTTTTGCTGGCGAGCCGTTGGAGGCTGTTGCCGCGACCAGCGACCTGTTCAAGTCCATCACCTTTGCCATGGGTCCACACTTCGAGCGGGTCAAAGCCGGCGCGGCAATCCCTGTTTACGATATCAGCGCCATGCAGGAGTGGGCAGATCAGCCTGCGGACGTGGGTGCAAGGGTCGTCTCCACGCTGTCGATCCCTGTACCGCAGGAAATCGGTGCGACCATCATCGTGTGCACCAGCGCCAAAAAGGGCGCCTTTAACGCGGCGTCGGTTCAGGCCGCTCAGCGGTTTGGCTTGCTGGTCTCGCAGGCACTGCGGATGACGCGGGTGCGTGAGGATGAGTTGCAGACCGCTCTGGTTCGCCTGTCTTCACAGGCAGAGCGGGACCAGACAGATTTCATGCTCGCGGCAGTTGATGCGCTGGGTGAAGGGGTGTTTGTGGTAGACGCCCAACAGCGGATCATTGTTACCAACGAACGCTATCGGCAGCTGTATCGCGAGCTTGCCGACATGTACGTGCCGGGCATCAATATCGAGGACGTCTGGCAGCTGGAACGACAAAGCGGTTTTGTTTCCTTGGTCGACGTGCCGGAAGCGACATCGATCAACGCTGAGGCCGGCTGGCTGGGAACCACCCGCACCAATCGGCACCAGCTGCGTGACGGCACCACAATCCGGGCAACTGACCGCCTGCTGCCCAATGGCTGGCTGGTTGGCGTGCGGGTCGATATTTCGGAATTGGCGGAGAAGGAGCGCGATCTTACCCTCGCCCGGAACGAAGCGCAGGCGGCTAACGCCGTAAAGACTGAATTTCTAGCCACGGTCAGCCACGAAATCCGCACCCCCCTCAACGCCATTTTGGGTATGCTGGGGCTCATCCAAAGCGATGATCTCAGTCACTCTCAACAGGAATACGTATCGGTCGCAGAGACCTCGGCCCGTAACCTGCTGATGCTGTTGAACGACATCCTTGATGTTTCCAAGATGGAAGCGGGAAAGCTGGCTTTGGAGGATGAAGACGTCATCCTTGCGCAGATCGTGCGCGACGTCGTTCGCTTGTATCGGGACGCGGCGCAGGCCAAAGGTATCGGGCTTGTTCCGGTGCTCGACCCCGCCCTGCCCGCAGGCGTTCGAGCCGATGCCGGGCGGCTGCGGCAGGTGCTGATCAACTTTGTGTCCAATGCCATCAAGTTCACAGATCAGGGTCAGGTAAAGATCGTTATTGAACCGGCCCCTGCCCCGGCATCAGATGAAAACCACGTGCGCTTGCGCTTTTCCGTCGAGGACAGTGGCGCCGGTATCTCTGAGGAAGCTCAGAAACGGCTGTTTCAGCCGTTCGAGCAGGTTGGCGCGTCCGTGGAACGTCGACAGGGTGGCACGGGGCTGGGGCTGAATATCTGTCAGCGTATCGCTGAAGCCATGAACGGTCAGACCGGGGCTCGATCCGTGCTGGGCGAGGGTTCGACGTTCTGGCTAGAGGCTGAGTTCCCCGTCGCAGAAATCGCCCCCTCGGCTCTGCAAAGTTCGCCGCTGGACGCGCCAGCGACCAGGCCAAAGCGGGCCGGACGGTCGTTGCGGCTGCTATTTGCCGACGACAGCCCCTCCAATCAGCTGCTGATCCGGGCGATGCTAACCCCGACCGGGCATCAGATTGATATGGTTTCCAATGGTTTAGAAGCTGTCAGGGCTCTTGAAACCATGCCCTATGACATTGCCTTCCTTGATATTTCCATGCCGGAAATGGATGGTCGGGAAGCCCTCGCCGCGACGCTGCACCGCCAGCAAGCGGGTCAATTAGCGCGGCAGGAAATCAATCCACGCATTGCTCCGCTGCCGATAATCGCCATCACTGCAAACGTGATGGAAGGCGATCGGGAACAGTATCTCAAAGACGGTTTTGCTGAGGTGTTGGCCAAGCCGTTCAGCGAAGAAGACCTGCTCCATGCCATCGCGCTGTACGCACCGAAAACCAGCGAGCACGCGCGCATGGAAACATCGTCGGCAAGGCCTTCTGCGCGCGATGCCGACGCAGTGACGGGGACTGGAACGGATAGTGGGACGGACATGGCAGCGGATTTTTCGACAGCACAGGAACAGGTTGACCTAGACACCTTGCACCGCCTTATTCAGAATTTTGGCGCTGAATTTTTCGCAACGTCAGTTGCCATTTTCTCGGACGAGATGAACAGCCGGATCGGTGTTCTGGAAACCGCGATTTCCGGCGGTGAAGACGTGCGTCGGGAGGCGCATGCGATCAAGGGATCAGCGGCGAGCTATGGTCTCACATCGCTGTCGGCATCCGCAGCAAGGCTTGAACACAACCCGGATATTCTCGCGGATACCCTCCCCGCCCTTCGAGCGCAGTGGGCGCATGCAAAGGCCATCATGGAAGCTTTGTGCGAAAGCACCTGAACGGGGGGCTGTAAAGGCATTGAGCAACACCAATGAGCGTGCTACCCACGCCCTATTCCCGCCCTTAGCTCAACTGGATAGAGCAACCGCCTTCTAAGCGGTAGGTTGAGGGTTCAAGTCCTTCAGGGCGGGCCATTTTGCTTTCAGTTGTGTGGTGTGGGGGACATGACTTCAGCAGGTGATAGGCGTGCATCGCGTCCTTTGGTTATTGCCTATTTGCATGGTGCGACCTTGTCGCCGCCGTCGATGTATCCCATTGCCAGATCAATGGCGGCAAACTTCCCGCACGCGCGGCACGTGTTTCTTTCCCTGCCCGGTCATGGCAGCGCTGAAAACCGCCTGATCCCGAGTTTTGATCTCGAAAGTTTGGTCGAAGACGCGCTGGAGGGACTTCGCGCGCAAGTCGAAGACCTCAGTGAGGTCCGTCTGGCTCTAGTGGGCGAGTCCACCGGTGCCCTGATATTGGCCCGGTTGAGCCATCGGCTCAAACAACCGCCTGCCTTTATGGTGCTGGGTGAACCTCCCATGACCAACGGTGAAACCATGGTCGAGGTTCGACAAGAGCTGGTTCAATCGTCCAAAGAAGCCTTCGTGCGCCTCAGAGAGGATTTGTTTGGTTTTCATGATCAAAGTCAGAGGAACTTTCACAATCACTTTCTCAGTCTACCTTGTACCACAGTCTTGGCTTACGGCCTGTTGAGAACATCGGGTGAAGGCTTCATCACCTCCATCATCCGCGCTGATGACATCGAACAATTGCATGATGCGCCCCGTCTGATCACCATAGGCTTTCAGGGGCGCGGTCATCGCGTGTTACAGAGTCAGGCATCGCATTTAGCAAGCATGGTCAAGGGTATGATGCTGGGAGACCCTGAACTGGTCGCCAATCATTCCTTGTTGTTAAAGCCACAGGTCCCGTTTTAGCTGGCGACCGTTTTGCTGAGAGCTCAGGGACCCGCTGAAGAGAAAACAAGGCGGTGACAGATCCTTGCCCAAGGTTCTATCACCGCCAGAAACAACAGATTTTTGCCTTGCACCGCTCATGCGCGGCAATCAATCGGCTGGTGCCCCGTAATGATGTTTGGCGCGGGCTGCACTGCGCCCGCCAGACCGTCCTCCACTCACCCTGCGCGCCGTCTTTAAAGCGCTGCTGGTCGTAGACGTGCGGCTCGGTTCCGCACCATTGCGCAGCGGCAACACCGCAAACGGCGTCATTCGCCACGTCACAAGTCGCCTCAAGGTGCAGCATCCCCGCCCTCACCTCCAGCGGCCAGACGTCGCCAACCGTGACGGCCAGTTCAACCAAAGGCTTGTTGGCGATAAAATCAGGTCTCTGATCACCGCACGCGCTTAAGCCAAGACCAAGCAAAAGAGCCGCCGTCATTCGGGTTCGGTGGCTGTTCGCCTGTGGTTGCTGCAAGGCACCGAAGCGCATTTAATCTTCCCTTTTCTTACCCTCAAAGAAGAGAGCCTTAGATGAATTTCTATCTATAAGGGAAAAGCACTACACGTGCCATCATTGTGGCAGGGCGTATAACCTTCACAAAATCGGACCGAGCCCGGGGAAATGCCCTACTGCCGCTCCCGTTTGCAAAAGAAAAAGCCAGCACCGAAATTCGATGCTGGCTTTAGAAGACGCCGAGGGGGCGCCCAAGACTCTGGGAACTGCTTTAGTACTTCCGAGCGGACAGAAGGCCCATGCTTTCCAGCTTTAGCAGGATTTTATGAGCGGCTTCGTCGGGGCTCATCTCTGCGGTGTCGAGGACAAGCTCGGCGTTCTTCGGCATCTCGTACGGATCGTCGATGCCTGTGAATTCCTTGATCAACCCGGCGCGAGCCTTGGCATACAGGCCCTTGCGGTCGCGGCCTTCACAGACTTCGAGGCTGGTCGCGACGTGGATTTCAAGGAAGCCGCCCAGCGGTTCGATCAAATCACGGACCTGAGAACGCGTCGATTCATAGGGTGCGATAGGGGCACAGATGGCGATACCGCCGTTCTTGGTGATTTCAGAAGCAACGTAGCCGATCCGCAGGATATTCAGATCCCGGTGTTCCTTGGAGAAGGTCAACTCGCTGGACAGATTTTTCCGCACCAAATCACCGTCGAGCAGCGTTACAGGGCGACCGCCCGTTTCGAGGAGCTTGACCATCACCGCGTTGGCAATCGTCGATTTACCCGAACCAGAAAGACCGGTGAAGAACAGCGTGAAACCCTGCTTATCCCGAGGTGGATGGGTTTTGCGGAGTTCATGCACGACATCGGGGTAGGAGAACCACTCATCAATCTCCAAGCCTTCGCGAAGCCGGCGACGCAGTTCGGTGCCAGAAATGTTCAGCTTGGTCTCGTCGTCCTTAACTTCGTTGATGGGGACGTATTGAGCGCGTTCCTGCACGTAGACCATCGCCTGGAAAGGCACCATTTCGATCCCGATTTCATCGGCATACTTATTGACCATTTCCTGAGCGTCGTAGGGTCCGTAGAAATCCTCGCCCTGGCTGTTTTTGCCCGGCCCCGCATGGTCGCGGCCAACGACGAAGTGGGTACAGCCGTGGTTCTTGCGGATCAGCGCATGCCACAGTGCCTCGCGTGGGCCTGCCATCCGCATGGCGAGGTGGAGCAGCGCCATTGCTGTGGTTTGGTCAGGGTAATGGCGCATGACTGCTTCATAGCAGCGCACGCGGGTAAAATGGTCCACGTCACCGGGCTTGGTCATACCAACAACCGGATGGATCAACAGGTTGGCTTCGGTTTGCTGTGCCGCGCGAACCGTCAGTTCGACGTGGGCGCGGTGCAAAGGGTTGCGGGTCTGGAAGGCCACAACGCGACGCCAGCCCCACTTGTGAAACAAGCGGCGCAGGTCGTTCGGCGTGTAGCGGTGCTGGCGGTAGTCATAGTGCACAGGCTCATCAATGCCCGTGACGGCACCGCCCAAGTACACCGCACCGGTCTGGTTGTGCAGATAGCGCACGGCCGGGTGCGCCATGTCATTCGCGCCGTAGATCATTTCCGCTTCACGGACTTTGTCGGGGGTGTACATTTCCTCGACATCCATGACGGCGAGAGGAACGCCCTCAGGGTCGCGCAGAACAATCTGTTCGCCCAGTGTCAGGCCTTCCGACACTTTCTCGCTCACATCCAGCGTAATCGGAATGGGCCACAGCGCGCCGGAGGCCAGCCGCATATTTTCGACGACGCCGTCGTAGTCCGCTTGGCCCAGAAACCCTGTCAACGGAGCGAAGCCGCCGTTCATCAGCAGTTCGAGATCGCAGACTTGCCGCGCGGAGAGGTCAATGGACGGCATGTCCTTGATTTTCTCCAGCAGTTCAGCGCGTTCGTTCGGGGCAGCGTACAGTTCAGGGACGCGTTCAAAAGCCATGGTCCGGTCCTTCTTCATTTTCACGTGTCGGACTAATGCGGGACAGCTTACTGAAGTGGTGTTTCCGTGCCCCGCTTTGCAGGGCTTTTGAGCGATCACAGACCGAAGATCAACCCAAGCCAGACTGAGCTTATTGCAAGGCAGCTAAGGGTTAGGTCGTATGCTGACAGATCGGCGGGGGTTTGGGCTACTTGCCTTCGAGGTAATCTAGGATTGATTTGGCCACGACGAGGCGGATTTGCTGGCCATTATCATCCTAAACAAGCGCTTCACCGTGGGGATTGAAACTCTGCAGATTTT
>PAFB01000008.1 GCA_002700865.1 Rhodospirillaceae bacterium | reverse complement strand
CTGCAACCGCTCCAGCGTTGCGAGGTCGAGCACCACGCCGTCGCCTTCGCTGAGCAGGTCCAGCATTTGCCCGCGAACCATCTGCGCCCCGGCCTCTGCCAGCGCGCGCAGGGCGACCGGCAGGTCGGCGAGGTGGCCCATGGCGTAGGTCAGCAGTTGATCGCCAGCCAAAATCGCGGTGACGTCGTCGAACTGTCGGTGAACGGACGGTTGCCCCCGGCGCGTGTCGGCGTCGTCCATGGCAGGCAGGTCATCGTGGATCAGGCTGTAGGCATGCAGCGTTTCGACAGCGACGGCGATTTGCTCAGCCACGGGCGCAGACAGGCCCGCCGCCTCGCCCGCCGCCAGAGCGAGCATGGCCCGCAACCGCTTACCACCCCCCAGCAAGCCGTAAGCGCTGGCTCGTTCAACACGGTCTTCAGGCACTTCAGCCGGAGCGCTCCACTCGGCAAAGGCACGGGTCAGAGCAGCTTCGATCTGCTCGACATAGGCCGCACGCTGGGCGTTGAAGTCGATCAAGGCGCGCGTCAATCAGGCGTCAAAAGGTTCGGTGCCGGCGGAACCGTCTGATTTCACCCGGATTTGTTCGATTTTCATGTGCGCCTCGCGCAGCTTGGCGTCGCAGTGCATGCGCAGCAGCGAGCCGCGTTCGTAGGCCTTGATGCTCTGGTCGAGGGAACCATCGCCCTTTTCCAGGCCATCGACGATACCACGCAGCTCATCCAGCGCCTGTTCAAAGCTCATTGCCCGGATGTCGTCGGGTAGTTCAGTGGGCAGTTCTGTGTCAGCCATGGTTCGATCAAACTCCTTGGAACAGGGCGCTGGCGTGCGCCGTTACGCTTCGGGTCAGGGCAGGCAGGTCGTAGCCGCCTTCCAATACGGATACAACCCGGCCACCACTGTGACTGTCCGCCAACGCGACAATCTGCGCGGTCAGGGTGGCGAATCCCTCCTCATCGACGTTCAACCCGGCCAGAGGGTCGTCGGCGTGGGCGTCAAAGCCTGCGGAAATCACGATCAGGTCGGGCTCCAGCGCATCCACACGGGCCAGCGCCGGTTTCCACGCTTCTATCAGCCCGGCACTGTCGGTTCCGGCGGCGAGCGGAATGTTCATCACGTTATTATGCGCACCCGTTTCTGCCACGTCGCCTGAGCCCGGCCACAGCGGCATTTGCTGGGAGCTGATAAACAGCGTGTCGGGGTTGTCCCAGAGCAAGGCTTGCGTGCCGTTGCCGTGGTGCACGTCGAAATCCAGCACCGCGACCTTGGAAGCGCCCGTTTCAAGCGCTCGGTTGGCGGCGAGGGCGACATTGCCAAAGAAGCAAAAGCCCATCGCACGGTTGGCTTCAGCGTGGTGGCCGGGGGGACGGGTGGCGATGAAGATGCGCTGGGTGGGGTGGTTGGACATGGCCAGCTCTGCGGCCTCAATCGACGCGCCAGCAGCGAGAAGCGCGGCCTCTGGCGTGCCGCGGGTCCGGCCCGTGTCGGCGTCGTACCAATCGACAATCCCGCCCGGTACAGGCGCGAGCATGGCATCCACATAGGACGCCCCATGCAGGGTCTTGAGCCGGTCGGGGTTGGCCAGCCCCGGTTCCCGGCGCTCAATGGCTGCGAGCCCGGGCGTCGCCGACAGGCCTTGCAGAACCGCTTCCAGACGCAAGGGCTGCTCGGGGTGTCGCCAGCCGCGCGGAACCGCTTCACCGTCGGATGCGCGAACATCGCCGTGCAGGGCACAGGCTTGATGCGTGAAGATTAGGTTTGGCGTGCCGGTCATCGGCGCTTTATCTCCTGTTTAGACCTTGAAGGCCGGGACCCTACAAAGGCCAGCCTCGCGGTTTGGCCCCCTCTGCTCTCTCAGCTCATTGTTTTACATGCAGGCGTCGACAGGGCTATGGGTTGGGCCTGAGGTTTCTGTTGGTAATTATAAAGAGGCTCGCATGAAGACGCGCATGAAAATACTGGCCGCTCTCTCGTTCCTGCTGCTTTGCGCAGGTCTGGGCCTTTGGTTTTATGCCGAACAGCTTGCAGCTTATTTCTCTGGTTGAGCCACGCAGGCTGACCCGCTTTCCCGGCCTCGTTGTGCGTTTCGCGGCCAGGTTCGTCGCGGCCAGATTCAGGGCTTGTGCACCCGCAACGTTAGGATTTTGCCGTCACCATCTGGCATTTCTGACACCAGGGTATGTCCCACGGTATCGCACAGCGCTTTAAAGTCGCCGGGCGCACGGGGGTCCGTCACCCGGATCTGCACTTCAGCGCCTTCATCATAGTCCCGAAGCGCCTTTCGCGCCTTCAGGACCGGCAAGGGGCATTTCAGCCCCGTTAAATCCAAATCAACCAAACCGACTTATCCTTCGTCCCCGGTTTTCCTTAGTTAGCCCGTAAACCCGTGCGGCAAGAGGCATAGCAGGTGCTATGGCACATTATATATGGGTCGGCGTTGACTTTCCGAGGTTTTGCGAAATATCGCCTTCATGACAGTAACGAACAGCCATAACCACACCAAGCTGATCGCTGGTTTCGACCTCGAAGCCGCGAGCCGCATGTTGCGCTCTATGTCGAACGACCGGCGGCTGATGATCCTGCTGTTGCTGCGGTCCAAAGAAATGTCGGTCAACGACATTGCCGAACGGATTGGCCTCAGCCAGTCGGCGCTTTCCCAGCATCTGGCGATTTTGCGTGCTGATGGGTTGGTGAAGACGCGTCGGCAGGCTCAGTCGATCTTCTACTCCTTGGCCTCCACTACCGCTCTGACCCTGCTCGACAACGTGGAAAACCTGTTTTCGGGCAGCAGTGGCAACTACTCCGACGGTAATGTCGAACACGTCGATTTTCGCCAGCAATCGAACCACTCGCGGTAAGCGCCGTGCCTTGCTAAAACGCGGGCATGTTTGATCTCTCTATCGAAGACAGCGGCGTTGCACGCCTGACCCTTAACGCCCCCGAGCGCCTCAACGCACTCGCGCTGGATGACTGGCAGCGGCTGGCAAGCCTGTGTCACGATTTGGGGCGTCGCGAAGACTTGCGCGCGGTGGTTATCGCGGGCGCAGGAGCGCGGGCATTCAGCGCGGGTGGGGACATCACGGAATTTGCAGAAATCCGCATGGGCGCGGCGGCCGCTCAGGCCTACAATGCCGAGGTTGATCGTGCTTTGCGGTCCCTCGCCGCAATTCCGGTGCCGACGCTCGCGCGCCTGCATGGAGCCTGCTTTGGTGGCGGGTTGATGATCGCGCTGGCCTGCGATTTACGCTTTGCAGCATCCGTCGCCCAATTCTGCGTGCCGCCCGCCAAGATGAGTTTTGCCTATAACGCCTGGCCGCTGGAGCGGTTGCATCGGATGGTCGGGCCCGGTCACACCTTTGACCTCGTTTACACCGCCCGTACTATTGATGCTGAGGAAGCCCATCGGATCGGGCTGATTAATGCCGTCGCCGACGATCTCGACGCCCTGCTGCAAGCCCGCTTGGACGATATTTTGAAGCTGGCTCCCCTGTCTCATCGCGCTCACAAACGCCTGATCAATGAAGCACCGGTCCCCGGCAGTCTGGCGGAGCGGACCCTGACCGACCAACTGTACGACAGCCAAGACTACGCCGAGGCGGTTCAAGCCTTTAACCAGCGCCGGCGTCCAACCTTCAAAGGTCAATAAAACATGCTTAAGCAAATTCCTCTTCTGAACCGTCTGGTCGAGTCCTCTGGTGGGGCTGGCCGGGTGAATGTGCTGCGTCTTCATGGGGTGATCAGCCCGGCCAAGAGCAATGGCCCGCTGGGTGGCAGTGGCCCTGTGCTGAATCTCGAAACGCTGGCAGCAGATATTGAAAAGACCTTCAAGCCCGCCGGTCTGTCGGCGGTCGCGCTGCTGATCAACTCGCCGGGTGGCAGTCCGGTTCAGTCCAACCTCATCGCCGCCCGCATTCGCCAGTTGGCGGATGAAAAGGGGGTTCCGGTGATTGCCTTTACCGAAGACGTAGCCGCCAGCGGCGGTTACTGGCTGGCCTGTGCTGCCGATGAAATCGTCGCCGATCCCGCGTCGATTGTTGGCTCGATTGGCGTGATCAGCGGTGGGTTTGGCTTTACCGGGTTGATGGAAAAGCTCGGGGTTGAGCGGCGGCTGTATACGGCGGGTGAAAACAAGTCGCGTCTGGACCCCTTCAGCGCTGAAAAGGACAGTGACGTGGCATGGATCAAATCGCTGCAACTGGACTTGCACGAGATTTTTCGCAGCTTTGTCGAGCAGCGCCGGGGCGGCAAGTTCAAGGTCGAAGACCCGCGTAGCCTGATGAACGGTGATGTTTTCCTCGGCGAAAAAGCGTTGGAGTTGGGCATGGTGGACGGCGTAGGGGACATGCGTTCCACCCTGCGTGCGCGCTTTGGCGAGAAAGTGCAGATCAAGCTGGTTAACAAGCGCAAGCGCGGTCTGTCGTTCCTCAACCTGCTGGGTTCCCGCCATGGCGGTGGGCAGGACCCCATCAATGCGGCCATCACAGCACTGGAGCAGCGTGCGCTTTGGGGTCAATACGGGCTTTAAGCGCCTGAAGACCGGTAAACAGTGGGATGAGGGTTGCAGGGCAGGCGGGGGCGTCCCGTTGGATCGCTGCTGTTTTCCCGCTGCGCGAGCGGTTAGGGTCTGCACCAACATCGTTATCACCTGAGAGCCAGACCCCGTGACTTTTCAGAAGCAAAAGGCTGACAAGGCAACTTGTTTTCAGCGCCTCGTCCTGAACCTGCAGACTTATTGGGCTGAGCAGGGCTGTGTCGTCCTGCAGCCCTACGACATGGAAGTCGGCGCCGGGACGTTTCACCCGGCAACGACGCTGCGTTCAATCGGCGACACCATCTGGAACGCCGCCTACGTCCAGCCCTCGCGCCGCCCGACCGACGGACGCTACGGCGCCAACCCCAACCGGTTGCAGCATTATTACCAGTTCCAGGTCCTGATGAAGCCCAGCCCGGTAAATGCGCAGGCTTTGTATCTTGGATCGCTCGAAGTGCTGGGCATCGATCTGCAAAAGCACGACGTTCGCTTCGTCGAAGACGACTGGGAAAGCCCGACTTTAGGGGCTTGGGGACTTGGCTGGGAAATCTGGTGTGACGGGATGGAAGTCAGCCAGTTTACCTATTTCCAGCAAGTTGGCGGGATCGACTGCAACCCGGTTCCGCTGGAACTCACCTATGGGCTTGAACGTCTGATCATGTATGTGCAGGGCGTGGACAATGTCTATGAGCTGGACTGGGATGGCATCCCCACGGAGCAAGGCGGCAAGTGTTACGGCGATGTCTTCCTGCAAGCGGAGCAGGAGTTCTCCGCCTACAACTTCGAACACGCCGATACCGAAGCGCTGTTCCAGCATTTCAAGGACGCCGAGGCCATGTCTCAGCACCTGCTCAGCCAAACCCCACCATTGTCGCTGCCGGCCTACGACCAAACCATGAAGGCCTCGCACCTGTTCAACCTGTTGGACGCCCGTGGCGTGATTTCGGTGACTGAGCGGCAGGCCTACATCGGTCGTGTCAGGGCGCTGGCCAAGGGCTGTGCGGAAGCCTGGGCCGACAGTCCCGGCGGGCGCGGGGAGCAACCTCAACCCATGTCCGTGGAGGTCTGATCATGAGCGCGACCGAAACCCTGTTGATCGACCTGTTTTCCGAAGAAATCCCCGCCCGCATGCAAAAGGGCGCGGCGAACGATCTCGCTAAATCCATGGCAGATGCGCTCAAGGCTGAGGGCCTGAGCGTGGGCGCGGTCGATGTCTGGTACGCCCCGCGCCACATAGCTTTGCGGATCGCTGATATTCCGGTGTCTCAGGCTGACCGCAGCGAAGAGCGCCGCGGACCGCGTGAAGGCGCGCCGGAACAGGCCGTGGCCGGGTTCCTGACCGCCAATGGTCTCGCTTCGCTGGATCAGGCTGAACTGCGCGAGACCCCCAAAGGCAACTTTTATTTCGCCGTTCAACACATCAAGGGCCAGCAAACCCTCGACCTGCTGCCGGGCCTGATTGAAAAGTCTATCCGCGATTTTACCTGGCCCAAATCCATGCGTTGGGGCAGAGGCTCATTCCGCTGGGTGCGCCCGCTTCACCGGATTGTTGCGCTGTTCGGGAACAGCGTGGTGCCCGGCGCGCTGGATCTGGGGAACGGTGAAAGCATCCCCTTTGGCCGAGAAACCGAAGGGCATCGCTTTTCTGGCTCGGGGGCTATTGCCCTCTCCAACCCCGCGACCTTCGAAGACCAACTCCGCGAGGGTTCGGTCGTCGTCAATCCCACTGAGCGCGCTGAGACTATCCTCACCGGTGCGCGTCAGGCAGCCCACGAGGTTGGCTGTGTCCTCATCGAAGACGCGGGCCTACTCAGCGAAGTCACCGGGCTGGTTGAGTGGCCAACCATCGTTCGCGGACAGATCCCCGACCGGTTTATGGCTGTTCCCAAGGAAGTGCTGGTGCTGTCAATGAAGGAGCACCAGAAGTATTTTGCCCTGCAGCAACCCGACGGCACACTCGCGCCCTACTTCATCACGGTCGCCGATGGTAAGCGCGAGGCGGAGACCTTTTCCCGGATCGCCGGCGGCAACGAGCGCGTGCTTGCAGCGCGGTTGTCTGATGCTGAATTCTTCTGGAATCAGGACCGGCGCGATGCGCTGGATACCCGTGTGCCAGCGCTTTCGTCCATCGTTTTCCACGCCAAACTTGGCTCTGTGGGCGACCGTAGTGACCGCATGGGGCCGCTGGCCGCCTGGCTCAGCTCGCACATCACAGGCGCAGACCGCGACGCCGCGCGCTCAGCGGCGCGCTTGTCAAAGGCCGATTTGACCACGGGTATGGTCGGAGAGTTTCCGGAGTTACAGGGCGTCATGGGCGCCTACTACGCCACTCATGACGGTGAAGATGCTGCCATTGCGCAGGCGATTAGCGAGCACTATTCACCGCTGGGACCAAACGACAACTGCCCCTCTGCGCCGCTGTCAGTGGCGGTTGCGCTGGCCGACAAGATTGATGCGCTGGTCGGGTTCTGGCGGATCGACGAAAAACCGACGGGGTCCAAAGATCCCTTTGCCCTGCGCCGCGCTGCGCTGGGTGTCGTGCGTTTGCTGGTCGAGAACGACATCCGTATTCCGCTGGTCAACGCCTTCCGCGAAGCCGAGATGCTTTACGGGGGTAATAGCGACGTGTCCGCCGACCTGCTGGGCTTTATCGCTGACCGTATGAAAGTCACGCTCAAGGACCGGGGGTTGCGGCATGACTGGATCGCTGCGGTGTTCGAAGCCGGGGCGAGCATGGACGATGATTTGGTTCGCGTGACCAAGCGAGTTGAAGCTCTGCGCGACTTTGTCGGCACTGACTCCGGCACCGATTTGCTCGCCGGATACCGCCGCGCGGCCAACATTCTGCGTGCAGAGGCGAAAAAAGCCAAAGGCGCGCTGACCGTTGGTTCAGTCGATGCCAGCCTTTTTGACGAACCGGCTGAGCGCGCATTACACGCCGCTTTAGCGGGGTCGAAGGCCGGGGAGTACCTTGCGGCTGAGGATTTCGGGGCAACATTCGGTGAACTGGCCAAGTTACGCGCACCTATCGATGACTTCTTCGAAAGCGTCATGGTCAACGCTGATGTCGCAGCGGCCCGAGAAAACCGACTTGCGCTCTTGTCTCAGTTTCTCGGTTCTGTAGATTCCGTGGTCCGTTTGTCTGCGCTGGAAGGCTGATTGCCTGCGTCCAGCGATTGCGTGGAACCCTATGGCAAAAGTAGCTGAACGTCTTGAGAAACTGGCGGCGGCGGGATTACCTGTCGCCCCTTTGACGCTGTGCGCGACTGAAGCCGACGTTGCGGCCGCCGCACAGACGTTTTCTGCTGATATTTCGCTGCGTTACGAGGGCGCGCGTCTGCGGGCGGCGACGTCCATCACGGACGGCGATCTCGACAGCGCCCTCGCGCAGCAGCGGCAGGCGCTCGACCGTGCGCTTATGCTCGGGCTGGTCGACGCTGAACCCCAGCACTGGATCATTCAGGAGACCCCCGCCGCCACGCTGGTCGAAATCGACAGCCGCGACGCCATGACCGGCGAAGCCACCGACGGCGAGCTGACGGCACAGGCGGAGGCCACGCTGGGTCAACCGCTCAAGCTGACGGTGGCAGAAGGCAAAATCTTTGACGCGGAGCCTCTGGCACTTTCGCCCCGGCAAAAATTCACCGCTCTGGTCGACCTGGTTGAGCAGGGGCATTTGTCTCAGGCTCAGGGCCTGAAGCAGATTTCGGCGTTGGACCTTGAAGAGCTGCTGCACCCCCGATTGGCCCCCGGCGGTGAAAACCTGACCATCGCCAGCGGCATTAACGCCAGTCCGGGTGCTGTTGCCGGGCGCATCTATTTCTCCGCGCGCGACGCGATTGACGTTGCGCAGACCTCGGGGGCCGGTCCCGTGCTGTTGGTGCGCAAGGAAACCACGCCGGAAGACATCCGCGCCATTACCGTCGCCGCTGGCGTTGTCACCCGCGCGGGCGGCATGACCAGCCATGCGGCCGTAATCGCGCGCGGGCTGGGTAAGCCGTGCGTGGTCGGGGTGCGCGATATGGACATCGACCCGGAAAGCCGCACGCTGAAAATCGGTGATCAGCTGTTCTATGAGGGCGATTGGTTGACCATCGATGGCACCTCCGGCCGGGTATTGCCGGGGCGGGTTGAAACGCAGGAACCGACCCTGCCAGAGGCCTTTGACAAGATCATGGGCTGGTGTGACGCCACGCGCTCGATGGACGTCCTCGCCAATGCTGAAACCGTTGCTGAAGTCGAACTGGCGCTGCACTTCGGCGCGGAAGGCATCGGATTGTGCCGGACTGAACACATGTTCCTGAACGCTGAACGGCTCGGCGACGTGCAGCGCATGATCCTTGCCGAGACCGTAGACGCCCGTGAAGCCGTGCTCAAGGAGCTTGAGCCACTGGTTCAGGCTGAGTTCCTGCGCCTGCTGATGGTGCTGCAGGGCAAGCCGGTTACGGTGCGCTTGCTGGACCCGCCGCTGCACGAGTTTTTGCCATCTGAAAGCGGTGAAATCGAGCAACTGGCTGAGGCAACCGGACTGGGCCTGCTGCGCATCCAGCGGCGGCTGGAGGCCCTGCGCGAGGCCAACCCGATGATGGGGCTGCGCGGGTGCCGCCTGGGGATCATGTTCCCCGAGATTTACGAATCTCAGGTGCGCGCCCTGATGGCCGCCTGTCGGCAGGCGCGCAAGCAGGGGGTTCAGCCGCATGTCGATATCATGCTGCCGCTTATTTCCTCCGCCTCCGAAGTCGCCATCCTGCGTGAGCGGCTGGAGCCGATTGTCACCGAAGACGCGCGTCAGAGCATCGGGATCGGCGCCATGATCGAAACCCCGCGCGCGTGCTTGCGGGCTGAGGAAATCGCGCAGGATTGCGATTTCTTCTCCTTTGGCACCAACGACCTGACCCAGTTGGCCTTTGGACTGTCGCGGGATGATGCCGGGACTTTCATGCCCGAATACCGCAATCTCGGTCTGCTGGCCTATAATCCGTTTCGGGTGCTTGATGAGCAGGGTGTGGGTGAGCTGCTGGCCATCGCGGTTGAGCGCGGTCGGTTGAACAAAGCCGACATGCCCATGGGGCTGTGCGGGGAGCAGGGTGCTGAACCGGCGTCGGTGACGTTGGCGCACGATCTGGGTTTCAACAGCGTGTCGTGCTCGCCCTACCGTGTGCCGATCGCGCGATTGGCGGCGGCTCAGGCGGCTTTACAGGACGAGACTGCCTAGCGAGGCCACGCTCAGGCCCGCGACAATGCTCAGCAGCAGGCGTCCCGTTGGCCAACAAATCGCAATGCCGGTCAGACTGCCCAGCCACAGTGGCAGCTTTTCAACCATGGCTTCACCCTCGGCCGGCAGCGCCCAGGTGATCAGAAATCCGGCAATGGCGCAGCCGGGCATGACTTCGATCAGTTTCCGCAGGCGGGGGTGAATGCTGCGACCGGCGAGCAGGGCAAAGGGTCCCATGCGGCTGATCATGACCACAGCCGACAGCGCCATACCAATGAGAACGACTTCCAGCCTCATGGCGCATCACCCCGGTTATCCCGAGTGGGTTTTTCAAGCGGCGTCAGCACGGTGAAACCAACCCCGGCCACGGTGGCCCCGAGCAGCGCTGCGGCCGTATCCGGAAGCCCCAGCACCTTGGCGCACAGGATGGTCAGCAGCGCACTGGCCACATGCGGAAGCTTGTTGATGCCATTCCGCCAAATCAGGGTAATCATCAGGGAGAAGAAGACCACCGGCGTCGCCGCAAAAGCGGCCTCAATCAGCGGATGATCAGGGATGGGTGCAAGCACGCCAACAATGGTTCCGGCCATCCAGAGGATGTAAATGGCAATCGCCTGTCCCCAGAAATAGCCCCAGAAGTCTTCCTTTTTGTAGCCCCGCGACATGGCCCAGGCCGCATCGACCAAACCGGCCATGGAAAGCAACTCTATTCGCCGTCCGCGCGATTCCAGCGCCATGTCCAATGACATGAGGACGTTGCGGGTACAGATGAACAGGCTACCGGAGATCAGCGCCAGCACCGCGCCCAAAGCCGTGTCCGTCCCAAGTGCTGCGAATTGCACCGCGGCAGAATAGACCACCAGCGAGTAGAAGACCGT
>PAFB01000007.1 GCA_002700865.1 Rhodospirillaceae bacterium | reverse complement strand
GCGCCGCCGCACGGCGGCGCGGCGCCGGGGGTTGACCGGATGGTGATGCTGCTTGCCGATGAACCGAACATCCGCGAGGTCATCGCTTTTCCGCTGAACGGTCAGGGTCAGGATCTGATGATGCAGGCACCCTCGGAGGTCAGCCAGCAGCAGCTTGATGATCTTCATCTGAAATCTGTGCCACCGCTGGAAATCAGCTAAACCGCGGTTAAACCCGCTTCCAAAGGCGCTGAACAGGTGCGCCTTTGGGACCGGTGCGCAGGGTTGCGACACCTTTAACAATGTCGCAAATGAAACTGACCTTGGTCATGGTTCGCATGCCCTTTGAGCTGTGAACGGGTAGCTCGGAGTTAAATACTTTGACGTTCAGGGCCTCTGACCATGACTTATCCCTCTGATTCGAACCGTCCCGAGTTTGCCTTTGGCGCGCGCTCGCGGCAGTCGCCGTACTTTGATCGTGCCCGTGCTGCGGGGGCGTGCATGTACTCTCTTTATAATCATATGGTCATGCCGGTCAGCTACGGTGATCCCATGGGCGAGTATGACCGCCTGATGAACCATGCCTCCATGTGGGACGTGGCCGCAGAGCGCCAAGTGCAGCTCAAGGGTCCTGATGCGCAGAAGCTGGCGCAGATGATGTCGCCGCGCGATGTCTCTAAGTGCAAGATCGGGCAGGGCTTCTACACCCCGATTTTGAACAAGGCTGGCGGCGTGATCAACGACCCGATCCTGCTCAAGCTCGAAGAGGACCTCATCTGGTTGTCGATTGCCGACAGCGATGTTCGTCTCTACGCGATGGGACTGGCTGATGCCTACGATCTGAATGTTGAAGTCACCGAGCCTGACGCGTCACCGCTGGCGGTGCAGGGCCCCAAAGCCGAGGACGTCGTGGCGGATGTCTTTGGCGAACACATCCGCGACATTCGGTATTTCTGGTTCATCCAGACGGAGGTGCAGGGCATTCCCGTTGTCTTGCAGCGGTCCGGTTGGTCAAAGCAGGGTGGGTTCGAGATTTATTTGCGCGATGGTAAACGCGGCGCTGATCTGTGGGATCTTGTCTGGGCCTCGGGTGAGAAGGTAGTCGGTAAGGCTTGGGGCCCCGGTGCGCCGAATGCGATTGAGCGGATTGAGAGCGGTTTGTTCAGCTGGGGAACCGACTTTGATGAGCTGAATAACCCCTACGAATGCGGGCTGGGCAAGTGGTGCAAGCTGGATGGCGACCACGATTTTCTGGCCAAGGAAGCCTTGCTGCGGATCAAAGAAGAAGGCCCGCGCGAGGCGCTGGTTGGTCTGCATCTCAGCGGCGCGGAGCCCATGCCGGGCGTGGTAAAGCCCATGCCGATCACCGATACCGCCGGCACGGAAATCGGCACGGTGCGAGCGTCGGTTTGGTCGCCGCGGCTGAAAAAGAACATTGCTCTGGCTCGGATCGCTTCGGGCGAATCTGCCTTGGGGAACACCGTGCGGGCAGACGTGGGCGAGGGGTTTATTGACGCGACTGTGGTGGCCGTTCCGTTCACCTAGCAACCACCCACACCGAGCAAACTATGGAACCGGCCAATCTATAAAATTGTGGATAAACGGTGCGGGTGTCTTTAAGATTTTGGATAAGCGCGCGTCTTGTAGGCGCAGCGCTCGTCACAGGCGTTGATCCAGACAAGGAAACCCCACCATGATCGGATGGATAATCAACCGGCCTCTTGCCTTGCTTACGGGCATAGTTGGGGGTGCGGCGGCCTCGCAGGTTCCAACCTTTCAAACCGCTTACCTCAATTATTTGCAAGGCCGTGTCGATGAAGCGGCCCGCACCGCTCAAATCGCGGAGCAGGAGTTGGGCCGTGCCAGTGAGGCGCTGGGCGCGGAGGATGCTGACGCGCTCAAATCCTTGCTGGCGCAAAGCGAAGATGCGGCAAGCGATGCCCTGTCCAGCTCGGTTGCCGCTTGGGACGCGTTGATTGAGCGAGCCCTCTGGTTGCAGGAAACCATCGCGGACATGACCAGCCAAGTCGCCTTCGAACGCCTGATCAAACTGCCCCTGAATTTACGTCCAGAGTTCGTCCAAGGCACGTTTCGCAACTTTGAGCCGGGTTTTGCCTTCACGCTGGAAAGTGCGGTGATGGTGGTCAGCATGGCGGTGTTGGCGTACTTTGTGGCTCGGATGATCGCACGGCTGTTCTGGCGGCTGGTCCGCCCGACCGTTGAGGCGAACAAAGACAGCAACTCGGGCTGAATCATGGCGCTGCGCATGCTGGAAATCGTGGGTGACACCAAGACGTTGGCGCGCTGCCGCAACGTGCTGGACCAGCGCCGCGTGACCGACGTGTGGCAGCTTACTGGCGCCGTACACAGCCACAACGAAGAAGGTGCTGCTGCGCCGGAAGACGACGACATTCGCCCCCCTGATCGCGGCTCCTTGCGCGCGCTGGTTCAGAAGGGCGACCAGCAGGGGATTCTGGACGCACTCTCCGCCGTGGTCTCCAGCGACCCTAAAGCCCGCATTGTTTTGCTGCCCGTCGACGCCACTGAGCCAGAACCGGCGGTCTCCGAGGCCGAAGATTTTCGCCAGCGGATCAGCACGCCGCGGCAAGTGCTGTACTCAACCATCGCCAGCGGCGGCAGGCCGACCATGACGTTCTACGGCTATGCTGTGCTGGCGACGTTGGTGGCGAGTGTGGGCTTGCTGACAGACTCTGTGGCCGTGGTGATTGGTGCGATGGTGATTGCACCGCTGCTTGGCCCTTTGCTGGCGCTGGCCTTTGGCGCGACGCTGGGCGATGCGGCGTTGATCCGTCGTGCCGCGCTGACCGCAACCAGCGGGATCGCGCTGGCACTTGTCCTGTCGCTGCTCGCTGGCCTTGTCTTTCCGCTCAACGTGGAGACCCGCGAAATCACCTCAAGGCTGGGCGTTGGTCTGGACGGTTTGCTGATCGCCATCGCCTCGGGCGCAGCGGGCGCGCTTGCGGCCTCGCGCGGCACACCGGGAGCCTTGGTTGGCGTCATGGTCGCGGTCGCAATCCTGCCGCCGACAGTGGTGGTTGGTTTGATGCTCGGGCAGGGCCGGATGGTGGACGCCTGGGGTGCGATCCAGTTGTTGGCGCTGAACATCGCCGGGCTTCACCTCGCCGCACAGGCCGTCTTCGTCGCCAATGGCATTCGGCCCGGCAGTTGGTGGCAAAAGCGCGGGGCCAATCAGTCCCGAACCGTTTCTGCTCTTGTTTCCGGGGCCGTAGTTGTGGTTTTCCTCATCGTGTTTTTCACGCGGGACTTTGGGTGGAGCTTGATGGGATGAGACGAGTGTTTACAGCGGCAATGCTCGCCGCGTTTGCCGGTTTGATGGTGCTCAGCGCCTGTTCGCTGGATCTGTTCTTTGGCGGTGATGAAAACGGTGCCGGCTCTGGCGGCTCAGTAGGCGTCTCACCCGATGCTCAGGTGACAGACCCCGGTTCCGCACCTTTTGTGACCAACCCGCAACTCAACGATGACACCGACACCTGCGGCCGGTCCACGCTCATGACCTTTGTCGGGCAACTGGTAGACGTGATCCCGCCCATACTGATCCCGGCGGGCTCGCGGGTTTATGAAACCGGTGCCATGCTCACCATGGATTTCCGTCTCGACCGCATTAACATCGAATATGACCCGATTAGCCGAGACGTGGTGCAGATCACCTGCGGCTGATCCCCGACCAGCCGCCGCCGCTTTTCATGCGGTTATCAAGCCGCCATATGAGCCCAGGGACGGTCACTGCGGTCTGAGGCTTCAAAGGTGCTGATGTCGCCGTCGTGCTCAAGCGTCATGCCGACCGGGTCCAGTCCTTCGAGCAAGCGCCGCTGCAGACCTTCGTCCAGCTCGAACCGAATGATTTCGCCGTTCGGTCGTTCGATGGTTAGCGCTTCGACGTTAACGCTGATGCTCGAAGCCTGATTGGCATCCTGCATCAACTTATCGACCTGCTCCTGCGGCAAAGCGATCGGCAGGATCGAGTTATTGAAGCAGTTGTTATAGAAAATATCCGCGAAGCTCGGTGCGATGATCACGCGAAAGCCCCAGTCGACCAGCGCCCACGGCGCATGCTCGCGTGAAGACCCGCAACCGAAGTTGTCACCGGCGACCAGCACGGTGCTGTCCTGATACTGCGGCTGGTTGAGCGCGAAGCCCTCAATCACTTCGCCTTCCGGCGTGCGCCGCATTTCGTCGAAGAGGCCTTCTGACAAACCCGTTCGCTTGATGGTTTTCAGGAATTGCTTGGGGATGATCATGTCGGTATCGACGTTGACCAGATTGAGCGGGGCGGCCACGCCGCTATGGGAACGAAGCTTGTCCATGACGTTTGATCCTTGTTCTCGTATCGCGGTTGAGGGCGCTTACAGGTTGCGTACGTCGGTCAGGTGACCGGTGATGGCTGCGGCGGCTGCCATGGCTGGTGAGACCAAATGCGTCCGACCGCCCCGGCCCTGACGGCCTTCGAAGTTGCGGTTGGAGGTTGAGGCCGCGCGCTCACCCACGGTCAGCTTGTCGTCGTTCATGGCCAGGCACATGGAGCAACCCGGCTCGCGCCAGTCAAAGCCGGCATCTTTGAAGATCGCGGCGAGGCCTTCCTCTTCGGCTTGCGCCTTGACCAGACCAGAGCCCGGAACGACCATAGCGCGCACGCCGTCCTTGACCTTTTTGCCTTTGGCGATTTCAGCGGCGGCGCGAAGGTCTTCGATCCGGCCGTTGGTGCAGGACCCGACGAAGACGGTATCGACCTTGACACTGTCCATCGGCGCGCCAGCAGTCAGGCCCATGTATTCAAGGCTCCGAGCCGCTGCCTCGCGCTTGTTCTCATCGTCAAAATCATCGGGATGCGGCACGGTGCCAGTAATCGGTGCCACGTCTTCGGGGGAGGTGCCCCACGTGACCATTGGCGGGATTTCTGCGGTATCAAGGGTGACGGTCTTGTGGTAATGCGCGCCCGGATCGGTCTTCAGTGTTTCCCAGTACGCAACGGCCGCGTCCCAAGCCGCACCCTGCGGTGCCAGAGGGCGTCCTTTGAAGAAGGCAAAGGTCTTCTCATCCGGCGCGATCAAACCTGCCCGCGCGCCGCCTTCGATCGACATGTTACACATGGTCATGCGCCCTTCGACGGACAGCGCTCGCACGGCTTCGCCGGCGTATTCCATGACGTAGCCGGTGCCCCCTGCGGTCCCGATTTTGCCGATAATCGCAAGGATCAGGTCCTTGGCCGTAACCCCGAAACCAAGGTCTCCGTTGACTTGGATCAGCATGTTTTTGGACTTGGCCAGCGCCAGCGTCTGAGTTGCCAGCACGTGCTCGACCTGGCTGGTTCCAATGCCGAAAGCCAGCGCGCCAAAGGCACCGTGGGTGGAGGTGTGAGAGTCCCCGCAAACAACGGTCGTACCGGGAAGGGTGAAGCCCTGCTCTGGGCCTATGATATGCACGATTCCCTGACGCGGGTCGTTCATTCCGTAGACCGGAACGTCGTTCTTCGCGCAGTTTTGCATCAGGGTTTCGACCTGTATCCGGCTTTCCTCGTTCGCAATCCCGCCAGCTCTGTCTGAAGTGGGTACGTTGTGATCCGGCACGGCCAGCGTCAAATCAGGCCGACGCACTTCGCGCCCGGACAATTCCAGCCCCTCAAAAGCCTGCGGAGATGTCACTTCGTGGACGAGGTGGCGATCAATGTAGATCAAGTGCGTGCCGTCGTCGTTCTGACGGACGACGTGCTTGTCCCAGATTTTGTCGTAGAGGGTTTTGGGGCCAGCTGAAGTGCTCATGCCGATCAATCCTGCGCTAAGGTTAGTCATCATCTGACCTAGCCCATACAACGACCGTGCGGATTTGTCATCGTACGCCGGTGCAAGCCTTGAGTGCGCGCGAGGGGCAATTCAGGACTGGGATGAATAGCGGGGGGAAGCTGGAAGGGTTAGCCCGACAAGGGGGATCTCAAGGACCGTCAGATTGGAGCCTAAAACGACCTTGAGCTTGTCGGACTGTCCTGTGCATTGCAGAAGTGGTGCCAAGTCGCTCAATTCGGCCAATAACCTGAAAGCAAAGTAGAAAAGCGGCCTGAAGGTACATTCAATTGTAGGTTCTTTTCATTTTGACGATCGCAGCGAAGGGGATTGTCAGCCAAGCGGTTCAATCATCTCAGTTTCCGCCGCCCTTGCACGGTCTCAACACCTGGCCCTATGAAAGCGCATTAACCGCTCGCTTTGCCATCACGCCAACCAAATGGGCGCGGTATTCCCCGGAACCATGCAGGTCTTCCAGCATCTCATCCGCGTCAACGCTTAATCCATCCAGCGCCGCAGCGTCCATGGTTGCCGCCAACGCCGTTTCGGCTTCGCGCCACCGGAATACGCCGCTCGATCCTGCCCCGGTCACTGCAACCCGTATCGATCCATCGGCCAGCTCAGCGACCATCACGCCAACCATGGCATAGCGCGACGCCGGGTTGGGGAATTTGGCATAGGTGGCACGTTTCGGAACGGGGAAGGCGATGGCGGTGATCAGTTCATCTTCTTCGAGGTCGGTCTCGAACATATCGACAAAGAAGTCATCAGCCGCCACGTCTCGCCGGTCCGTGCGTACAGTGGCACCCAGCGCCAGCAGTGCGGCTGGATAGTCGGCTGAGGGATCGTTGTTCACGACCGATCCGCCCATTGTCCCCCTGTGCCGAACCATCGGATCGCCGATATTGCCGGCCAGCGCGGCTAGCCCGGGGATCAATCGCCCGAGCAGGGGGTCTGCGTGAACCGCTGCGTGCGTGGTGGATGCCCCGACAATCACGCGGTCGCCGTCTTCGCAGATGCCGATAAGGTCTTCGATCCGAGAAACGTCGACCAGTTCTGAGGGCGCGGCCAGACGCGCTTTCATTGTGGGGATCAGGGTTTGTCCCCCGGCGACGTATTTCGGGTCGTCGCCCTGAGAAAAGGTCTCAACGGCACCGGGTACCGTGCCTGCGCGGCGGTAAGAGACGTCGTACATACTTGATTGCTCCTTGCAGGTCGTGCCTGATTTTCGCTTTAGGACGCAGCTGTCGCTGTGTCTGCTTCGCCCTCATCCGTCATACCCGAAGAAGCCATGGTTTCTGACGCAGCAGCGATGGCTTTGACGATGTTGTGGTAGCCCGTGCATCGGCACAGGTTGCCTTCGAGCTGTTCTCTGATCGTCGCTTCATCGAGCCGGCCTTCATAGCGGCGAATCATGTCAGTCGCGGACATGATCATCCCCGGCGTACAAAACCCGCATTGCAAGCCGTGATGCTCGCGAAACGCTTCTTGAACCGGGTGCAGGGTATCGTCGGTGGGAGCAAGGCCCTCAATGGTGGTGATGCTGGATCCTTCAGCCATGACAGCAAGCATCGAGCAGGACTTCATCGCTGCACCGTCAACATGCACGGTACAGGCCCCGCACTGCGAGGTCTCGCAGCCAACGTGGGTCCCCGTCAGGCCGAGATGGTCCCGAATGAATGCCACCAAAAGGGTACGATCTTCGATCTCGGCTGACACAGCCTTGCCGTTCACCGTCATTGATACCTGAGTCATGCGTGTTAGGTTCCTTCCGCTTCGGATCTATACTAAGCCCGGAGCAGGCAGGATGTCACCCTGCCTCATGTCGCAACTGACCCGGATTATTCGATGACCGCTGTCGCGCGAAGTCATGTGGGGCTTGAGCTCTTGCCTCTGGCCGTTGATCTTGATGGAACTCTGCATCGTGGGGATTTGTCCTGGTGGTCCCTTCGCGCTGCGGTTTGGCGCAATCCATGGAAGGTCGCACGGGCATTGCAGCGCCCGCGTGCTGCGGCCAAACAAGACTTGGCCGCGCAGGTGATCCGGCACTTCGACGCCTATGACCTGAAATGGAACACAGACTTTGAGAGCTGGTTGGACCAGCAAGGCGCCATGGATCGCCCCATGGTGTTGGCGAGCGGCTCAGACCATGAGTTCGTGCGGCGGGTGGCGGCTGAGTTTGATTATTTCGGCGCGGTAATCGCCAGCGACGGCGTCACCAACCTTACCGGCGAGGCCAAAGCCGAGCGTCTGACAGCGATGTTTCCGCAGGGCTTCGTCTACGCCGGTAATTCAAGGCAGGATTGGCCAGTCTGGCAAGCCGCCCGCGGGGCCGTATTGGTCAATTGCTCGCCCGGCTTGGAAGCACGGGCGAGGCAGGCTTTCGCCATTGAGGCGGTGTTCTCGTGAGCCTCGTACATGCGTCGCCCGCTGAAATTCCGGGGAACAAATGCGTGTTTTCCTGAAGCTTTTGCCGCCGCGTTTGCTACAACGCTGCAGCAGGCGCAAACAAAGGACTGAGCCACAATGTCAGAAAAGATCCTTGTTACCGGTGGGCTGGGGTACATTGGTTCGCATGTGGTTGTGGAGCTGTGCGCGGCTGGTTATGAGCCGGTCATCGTCGATAACCTGTCCAACGCGCGGGCCTCAGTGCTGGAGCGACTGGAACGTCTGACCCAGCGCGCGCTTACACACTATGACGTGGACATTCGCAACCGAGCCGCGCTGGAAACCGTGCTGGAGCGGGAACCTGGTGCGGGTCTGATCCATTTGGCGGCCTTCAAAGCCGTGGGCGAGTCTGTTGAAGAGCCGCTCAAGTACTACGATAACAACGTTGCGGGATCAGTCGCTTTATTCGATGTCTTTGAGCGCGCCGGCGGGGGCGGGATCGTGTTTTCGTCCTCAGCAATGGTTTATGGTGACGTCAAAGTCTTCCCTCTGCACGAAGGCATGCCGGTCCAACCCAACAACCCCTACGGCGCCAGCAAGGCGATGATGGAGCAGGTTCTCGCTGACCTCGCTCAAGCACCGGGGGCCAAGACGCGCGGCTTGTCGCTGCGTTATTTCAACCCCGCAGGCGCACACGACAGCGCCTTGATCGGCGAGGACCCAAAGGACCGCCCCAACAATCTCTTCCCTATCATTGTGCAGGTCGCGGTTGGCCAGCGCGATCACCTGACCATCTTCGGCGAGGATTACGATACGCCCGACGGAACCGGCGTGCGTGATTACATTCACGTGGTTGATTTGGCGCAGGCGCACGTCATGGCCTTGCGCGCGCTGCTTGATGGCGCGTTCGAGCAGCCCTTTACAGCCCTTAATCTTGGCACGGGCACACCCTATTCGGTGCGCGAAGTGGTGACTGCGTTCGAGCGGGAATTGGGCCAGACGTTGCCGCAAAAGATGGGCGAGCGTCGCAGCGGCGACGTCGCGACCCTGCTGGCTGACCCCAGCGCGGCAGAACGAGCAATCGGCTGGTCTGCTCAGCGTGATTTGCCGGATATGGTGCGCGATGCTTGGCGCTGGGCCGGTGCTGCGCGGCAATGGGGACTGTGGAACGATGATGACCAGTCCTGACACCCCAGTCGCTGCCGCCGCGGCCGCCGCCGCCGTTCCCGACGACCGCGCAGGGCCATCGGTTGAGCTGTCGATCGTGGTGCCTTGCCTGAACGAGCAGGACGGCCTGCCTGCGTTTCTCACGCGGATGACAGCGGCGGCTGTATCGAGCGGGCTGACTTATGAGATTGTGCTGGTTGACGATGGCTCCACCGATGCCACTTGGGCTACCATGCAAGCGGCTTGCGCCGCCGACCCGCACCTGAGGGGGGTTCGCCTGTCCCGCAATTTTGGCCACCAGCGCGCCCTGAGCGCCGGGTTGATGCAGACCCAAGGCGCGCGCGTGCTACTGATCGATGCTGACCTGCAAGACCCGCCCGAAGCGCTGGTACCCATGCTGGCTCTGATGCAGGCCGAGCAAGCCGATGTGGTTTATGGCCGCCGAATGGCGCGGGCAGGCGAGGGCTGGCTCAAGCGTGCCTCGGCGGGACTGTTTTACCGCGTCTTGCGGTGGCTCTCCTCCACGGATATCCCCGCAGACACCGGCGATTTCCGCCTACTGTCCGCAACCATCGTCGCCCGCTTGAACGCCATGCCTGAACAGCACCGATTTTTGCGCGGGATGATCGCCTGGCTTGGCGGTCGGCAAGTGCCCTATGACTACCAACGCGCCCCGCGCGCCGCAGGCCAAAGCGGCTACCCGCTTCGCCGCATGGTCAGCTTTGCAACCGATGCCATCACGGGGTTCTCCATGGCACCTTTGCGGTTATGTACCGGTCTGGCCGTGGTGTCGGTGCTGATTGCGCTGGGTCTGCTGGTCTATGTGGTGGCGAGCGTGGTCTCCGGTTCAGCCGTTCGCGGCTGGGCAAGCCTGATGATGATCTTTCTGTTTTTCCAGTCGGTGCAGTTGCTGTGCTTGGGTCTGGTCGGCGAGTATCTGGGGCGGCTGTTCATGGAAAGCAAAAACCGCCCGCTGTTCATCATCACCGAACAGACGCCTCGCGGCGACTAGAGGTCAGCGATCAAACACCGGGGCCAGTCCAGGACCTAGAGCGGAGGCGGCAGCCGACCGGCGGCGAAGCCGACGTCGCCCCCGTGGTGGCGCGTTCCCAGCCCGCGTAAGCGGGCGCGGGGACGTGACGCGCCACCAGAACAAGCACCCGTTGCGCGCAATCAGGCTGTCAGCGGCATGGCCCGCTCAATCAGCGAGATCCAGTACGAGCAACCGTAGGGAATAACCTCGTCGTTGAAGTCATATTCGGGGTGATGCAACCCGGCGGTATCGCCGTTGCCGACAAAAATGAAGTTCCCGGGCCGCTCTAGCAGCATGAAGGAAAAGTCTTCTCCGCCCATGGTGCCGTCCATATTCGGATTGACCGACCCCTCGCCAACGATGTCCGCTGCCACCGACACGGCAAAATCAGTCTCGGCGGGGTGGTTGATGGTGGCGGGGTAATTGCGATGGTATTTGGCGGTGATCGACGCGCCGTAGGTTGCCGCGACGCCTGCGCAGATTTCTTCGATCCGTCTTTCGACCAGATCGCGGGTCTTGGGCTGGAACGTGCGCACGGTTCCTGCGAGTTCGGCGACTTGGGGGATCACGTTGAAGGCGTCGCCCGCATGTATTTGCGTGATCGAGACCACAGCCTGGTCGAGCGGATCGACATTGCGTGAGACAATCGACTGCAGCGCCCCCACCAGCGCAGCCGCAACCACCACGCTGTCAACGCCGTTGTCGGGCATGGCGGCATGGGCGCCTTTGCCTTCGACGGTAATCTCGAGGAGGTCTGCTGCTGCCATGATCGGGCCGACTTTGGTGGCAAAGGCGCCGACGGGCAGGCCGGGGACGTTGTGCATGCCGTAAATTTCCTGAATGCCAAAGCGCTCCATCAGGCCATCATCAACCATCGCCTTACCACCCGCACCGCCTTCTTCAGCAGGCTGAAAGATCACCACGACCGTCCCGTCAAAGTCCCGGTTTTCAGCCAGATGACGCGCCGCACCCAACAGCATAGCCGTATGGCCATCGTGGCCGCAGGCGTGCATGGAGCCGTCGATTTGTGACTTATGGGGCAAGTCGCGGACTTCCTGAATTGGCAGCGCGTCCATGTCAGCGCGCAGACCGATTGTCTTGCCGCTGTCCTGACCTTTGCCTCGGATCACCCCGACAACGCCAGTCCGACCGATCCCCGTCACCACCTCATCAAGCCCAAATTCATTCAGCTTCTCCGCGACCAGTGCTGCGGTGCGGTGGACTTCATATTGCAATTCCGGATGAGCATGAATCTCGTGCCGCCACGCGCGGATATCGTCAAGATGGTCTGCCAGCGAATTGATCAGGGGCATGGGTCAGCTCCTCAGCCTAAAGGTCACGGTATTCAGTCAACGCTAGCGCGCCGTTCACAAAAGCTCAATCTGTTGCGTGATCGGCAAAAGGATTGATGCACACGCCGCGCTCTTGCCCTATTTAGAGGCGACCTTTAGCCGATCAAGCCTCGATCGGGACGCCATGCAGCCACTCAAACGCCTAACCACTGCCCTTGCTCTCGCGCTGCTGCCGGGCCTGTCGCTGCTCAGCTGGTCAACGGCTCGCGCCGTGGATGAAGCCGTTTTGGACGCAGCGGACCAGAGCCAACAAACCGTGACCGAGGGCAGCTACTCCTTGCCCCGAACTGTCGATTACGACAGCCAGACCTACAGCCTGACCGGTCGACCCCTGAGCACGGACCAGATGAAGCTGATGATGCCCGGGGTGACATGGGTTTATTACCGCGAGGACGGTACGACCCAGTGGGAGTACCACACCTTTGACGGTTATGTTTTGCGCTGGAATGAGAACAGCACCGTCGTCGTCGCAGGGGCTTGGCAAATCATCGATAACCGGATTTGCTGGACCTACAACCAGCCGTTTTGCCGCCGGATCTGGCGGACCGAGCGCAGCGATTTGTTCGCCGTCCCGATTGGCCCGGACAAGCCGCTGTTACCGGCCCGGTTTGAAATTGGCGACCCCTTGGGTCTGGCGAACCGGACTGTGCACTGGCTGGTGACGCAAAGTCAGGATGCCAACGAGCGCCAGCCGCTCAACCCGTCCGACCCCGTGGCCGCGCCGCAGGTCAATCCCGACACCGCCGACCGGGCCATTGATGAGCGCGGCGCGCCGCAACTGTTTACGCTGGAATAAACTATCATGCCTGCACTCTCTGTCAGCCCGTTCCCGCACCCGTCCCAGCCTGCCATCTCTTGGCCCGCTTGGCGGCCGTTTGCTGCCCGCATCGCATCGATGCTGACACTGGTGCGGGGGCTGACAAAGGCGCTCGTGGCCATTCTCGCTGTCTCTGTGATGGCCTCACCGGCCCATGCAGCGGGGCAGAGCGAGCAGGCGGAGGACCGGCTCTGGGTCGAATACGATGGCACCCGCTATTTTCTCACGCGGCAGTTACTGGCCGATGAGCTGCACGAGCTGCTCTCCGGC
>PAFB01000006.1 GCA_002700865.1 Rhodospirillaceae bacterium | reverse complement strand
GCCGCGTCTGCCGCCTCCGCTTTTTGCCCTTATTTGGCGCGCGGCAGGCGAGCGGTTTAAGCGTTATCTTGCTTGTCGTAGAGGATGTCGGCGAGGAACTCCTTGAGACGCTCAGACTTGGGCTGTTCAAAGAACTCAATGGGAGGGGCAACTTCGACGATTTGGCCCTGATCCATGAAAATCACACGGTCAGCCACTTTCTTCGCAAAGCCCATTTCGTGGGTCACCACCAGCATGGTCATGCCCTCATCTGCCAGTTCGATCATGGTGTCGAGCACCTCCTTGATCATCTCTGGATCCAGCGCAGATGTCGGCTCGTCAAACAGCATGACTTTGGGCTGCATACACAGCGACCGCGCAATGGCGACCCGTTGTTGCTGACCACCGGAAAGCTGGCCGGGGTACTTGCTGGCCTGCTCCGGAATGCGTACGCGTTCAAGGTAATACATGGCCCGGTCGACCGCTTCTTTCCGCGGCATCTTGCGGACCCACATGGGCGCGAGGATGCAGTTTTCCAGAATGGTCAGATGCGGGAACAGGTTAAAGTGCTGAAACACCATGCCGACTTCGCGGCGAATGGCCTCGATCTGTTCGAGGTTGTTGGTCAGCTCGACGCCATCGACAACGATCTTCCCGCGCTGATGCTCTTCAAGCCGGTTGATGCAGCGGATCAGCGTGGACTTGCCTGAGCCCGAGGGCCCAGCAATCACAATCCGTTCCTTGGGCTTCACCGCGAGGTCGATGTCCTTGAGAACGTGAAAAGTGCCGAACCATTTGTTAAGGCCGGAGATGCTTACGATGTTTTCCATGATGCAACTCTCTATCGCTGCTTAAGAATGCCGAACCGCTCTTCGAGCCACATGGAGTAGCGGGAGAGTCCGAACATGAAGATGAAGAAGAAGACGGCGACGTAGATCAGGCCCTCCATAAGGGTCTGATTCCACTCAACCTTGGTGACAATTTTGTTCCGCATGACGGTCAAAACGTCGAGCAGGCCAATAACGATCACCAGCGTGGTATCTTTGAACAGGCCGATCAGCGTGTTCACGATCGCCGGGATGACAGTACGGGTGGCCTGCGGCACAATAATCAGGTTGGTTTCCTGCCAGTAGGACAGACCCAGCGACTGCGCCGCCTCGTACTGCCCTTTTGGAATGGCCTGCAAGCCCCCCCGGATCACTTCAGCCATATAAGCCGTACCGAACAGACAAACCGCCACCAGGGTTGCGACCAATGGCTGGGGTTGGAACTGAATAGGCAGGATCAGTGGCAACACGAATACTGACATGATCAGAATCGTAATCAGCGGAACCCCGCGCATGCCTTCGATGAAGCCTGTTGAGAGATAGCGCACCACCGGCAAGGTTGATTGCCGCCCCAAAGCGAGCAGGATACCCGCTCGCAAGGCAAAGGCAGACCCGATCAGGCCCAGAATCATGGTGATCAGAATACCGCCCCAGGTGTTCTCAACCGGGACATGCGACAAGAATACGATGTTCCCCGGCGCGTGATCGCCCCGGCTTTCAGCCAGGTCGGTTGCGTTGATCCAGTCATCGCCGTTGATGTCATCCTGAGGATTGACCACGCCATCGCGGTTCATGTCGTAGATCGGGTTATCAGCGATATCGGCCCAGGCCGCGTCCTGCTCGGCCTGTGTCGCCCCGATGGTTTCAGGATCACGCGTCATCAGTGCGGTCAGTTGCACGCCTTTGGGCAAGCGGCCAAGTTGCGTGTGCGCCCCATATTTGGCTTCGAGCTCTTCGGGCGCTAGGTCCTCGATGGGATCGGCGGTTAAGTCGAGCAAGCCGCGCTTGTGCTCAAAGTGGGGGTTGTTGATGACCGTTCCCCATATGGCAATCACAATGGCAAAGCCGGAAACGAATTGCAGGAACCGAAGGAACGGCCTCGCGACACGGCCAAAGCGCGTTCGAGCAATGACCACGCCCAGCACCAACAGCACAGCCAGCGCAACAGCAGCAATCAGCAATCGGCCTGTCTCTGAAGTCGTGACGCTGTTGAAAGCCGCGGTAAGCCCATAAACCGTGCGGCCAAAGCCCGGTGTCAGAACTTCAGTGACTTCACCGGTTGAAAGCTTCACGCTCCATTGATCGACGAATTCAAGGCTTTGCCCCTCGACCCACTGCCCTTCGCGCCGCGACAGCCGCAGGCCCACTTCGGCAAGGGCATTGTCCATTTCATGCTGCGTCATCTCCTCAATCGGGATGTTCGGATAAGCACCTTGTATGGGCTCGAAATGGGCGAGCTTGAGCGCCGCCCCGGACAACACGAAGAAGGCCACGAAAGGAAACAGGCCCGTTGAGATGCCAAGGACCATGCCAACAGTCCCCTCCCGCAGGCGCGGCACCATCACAAAGGCGAGCACAGGGATCAGCAGCAAGGCCACCATAATTGGCCGCCACAGCTGGTCGCGGTCGTAGGCGTTCACCAGCAGTTGCCAGTAGTTCTTCTTGAACACTGCATGGCACGCACCGCTGTTCGACTTGCCCCATTCGACAAAGGGAGAAAGCGCATCGACGCCCTCTTGCGCCTTGGCAAGATCGCGAGCCTGTACCGCGCTGGCGATCATGGCGCCTGCGCCGGCCCAATCGAGTTGATCCGGGCCATCAACAAAGAATTTCTCAGCGTCCGGGTGAACCGTGTCGCCCTCGTAGGCTTTCTTGAGCTTGGGGTCGCGTGTCCGGCCCGGCGCTTCGCCCACGCCGCCCGCATCGATCCATGCTTCAATCGCAGCACGGCGGTCGGCCTGCGCCGCCGCGTACTTGGCGATTTCGGCCTTGTTGAGTTCTACCCACTCGGCGTTTTTCAGAATATCCGCATAGGATTTCGGAATATCCTTGGCCGCGAGGTTGCCCAGGTTGTTGACAAAGGCTTTGAATCGGCGGTCATCAAAAGCGCTGCCTTCGACACCGCTGATGCGGTCCAGTCGGCGTTGCTCAGAACGCAGCGAGGTTAGCCGCTCTTCGATCAAGGTGGCCTGAGTGGCCATCCGGCAGGCTTGCTGGGTCTCACCATGGAAGGTGCTGGTCAGGAAGAACCAGTTGAAAAAGCCCCAGATGACCCAGCCGAAAATCACAACAATCAGCAGCGTGGCGATGCTGTTTACAGGGCCGGAGAACAGGTTCTCCCGCAGCCACTTTACTGGGCCCGTGTCACCCGGCGGCGGTGCCTGGTCGGGCAAGTATTCATCGAGGCGGCGGACAAAGGTCTCGTTGGACATGCGTATCTCTCCCCTGCCTTAGCGTTCAACCAGCTTCACGCGCTCGTTGATGGTGTTCATCACGGCGGAGATCAGCAGGGAGTTGGTGAGGTAGGCCAGCATGATGATTGCGGTAATCTCAATCGCGTGGCCTTTCTGGTTCAGAATGGTTCCGTGGAAGATCGAGGTGATTTCCGGGAACGAGATAATCGCCGCCAGCGAGCTGTTCTTCATCAGGTTCATATACTGAGAATTCAGCGGCGGGATGATCACCCGCAGCGCTTGGGGAATAACGATCAGGTTGGTGATCTGGCTGGGCCTCATGCCCACGGACCGAGCCGCTTCGGTCTGGCCCCGATCAACGGCTTGGATGCCGGCGCGAACCGTCTCGGCGATGAAGGCGGAGGTGTATATGGCCAGCGCAGCCACCAATATCCAGAAGCCGTTAACGATTTGCAGACCACCGGAGTTGGCTGTGTAGCGGCCAAACTTGTTCGGCTCTGGTACTGAAATACCAATCGGGCCGCCCAGCACGACAAACACAGCGCCGACCACCACAACAAAGATTGCCAGTTGGTAAAGCAGCGTGTGTGGCCGGTCCCCCGTGCGGTTCTGGATAGCCTGTGCCCGAATGTCGAGCAGTGTCGAGAAACAGTTCGCGATCATCAGGCCAGCCACGAAGACCCAAAACATTGTCCACGACGTCATGGGCGGCACCGACGTCTCGATCATCAGCGCCAAGACGATCAGGACGATGCCAGCGATGGTGCGGTAGATGATACCGATGGACTTGATCCCCGGCGCATCGGTCGCGCGCTCCTGCGCTTCGATCCGGTTGGAGATGGCGAAAATGATTAGGAACAGGATCGCCCAGAGCAGGAGATAGAAGGCTGTCGCAGCAAATACGACGGAGTTTGAAACGCTCATCACCATGCTCGCCCCGAACACCAGCAACAGCACCACGCCAACCGCCAACAGCCCTAACCAAACGTAAAGCGTGTCCAGCTCGCGGTCATTGAACGCCCGCATCATGTCACGCCGGCGGGTTATCACCAGCAGGGCGCCGCCGCCAATCAGCATCAGGCCCAGCAACCCGACCAGCGGCATGCCCATCGCGCTGGATTGCAGGCTGACGGTTTTGAACGGTTGCCAGTCAAAGGGCGCAAAACCAAGCCAGGTCTCTGCCCCCATGCCGTCCCCAAATTTTAAGGCAGGCAGAATGATTTTCTCGTTGGAGATCGACAGCCCCAGCGGCCCCGAAATCGGGGCTGAGGCGACAATGTTGGGCAACGTCAGCGCAAGGGCAAAAGCAAACAGCAGCCAGACAGCCAAAGGAATGTTGCGCAGAAGCTCAACGTAGACCGTCGCGGCGCGCGCGATCAGCCAGTTATTGGAAAGCCGCGCGAGGCCCATCACAAACCCCATGATGGTCGCAGCGAAAATGCCAATCAATGAAACAATGATCGTGTTGACGTAACCCAGCGCCACGAAGCGGAAAACGAGGTCGTTGTTCTTCAGCGGTATCGGGAAGAAAGGAGAAGGATCGTAACTGCCCGGCGTCGCCATGAAGCCAAGGCCAAAGTTCCCGGAACGGCGCAGCAGGTTCACTTGCGCATTGTTCACAAAATACACGACGGCAAAAACGATCAGGCCGACGATGAAAGTCTGGACAAGAATGTTTCTTAACCAGCGTGTCGCGAAAATATTTCGCGGTCCCGACGACCGGAGAGTGGCAGCAGTTCCGTCAGCGGACAGATTTGGAGTTGTCATAGTGCTGGCAGTCACGTTGTAGGTGAATGTGTTAACCCGAGTGGGGCCAAGAACCGGTGGTTAAACGAACCGTCAGATTTGTCCACCGTGGATAAAAAAATAGGGCGCCTGCCATAAGGAAGGCGCCCTGTCTCAACCCCGATCAAGTCGGTTTTGAGTTAGCAAGGCCATGCTTGCTTCGATCCTAGCGGAACGGTGGAGCGTAAAGGATACCACCATTGGTCCACAGAGCGTTCAGACCACGGTCCAGACCAACTGCGGTGTCTGGGCCTACGTTGCGCTCGAAGGACTCAGCGTAGTTACCAACCTGAGACAGAGAGTTCAGGAACGCATCGTCGGACAGGCCGAGCATTGCGCCGTAAGAACCTTCAACACCCAGCAGACGCTTTACGCCAGCCGGTGCGTCTGCATCAGCAGCCATAGCAGCAGCGTTGTCAGAGGTAACACCAAGCTCTTCAGCAATGATCATGGAGTTGAGGGTCCAACGAACGATGTCGCCCCATACTTCGTCGCCCTGACGGGTCACTGGGCCCAATGGCTCCTTGGACACGATTTCAGGCAGGATCACGTGCGCGGAAGGATCCGGGAACGTGGTACGGTTTGCAGCCAGACCGGAAGCGTCGGTGGTGTAAACGTCACAAAGACCAGCGAGGTAAGCTTCGTTGGTTTCAGCAGCGGTGGTTACAACGTACGGCGTGTAAGAAATGCCGTTGTCAGCGAAGAAGTCTGCGAGGTTCAGCTCGGTGGTCGTACCGGTCTGTACACAAACGGTAGCACCGCCGAGGTCAGCAGCGGAAGAAACGCCCAGAGACGTTGGGACCATGAAGCCCTGACCATCGTAGTAGTTCACGCCCTGGAAAGACAGGCCGAGATCCACGTCACGGGAGAAGGTCCACGTGGTGTTACGGGACAGCAGATCGTATTCGCCAGCGTTCAGCTTGTTGAAGCGCTCAGAAGAGTTCACTGGGAAGTAAGCAACTTTACCAGCGTCGCCGAAGATTGCAGCGGCAACAGCGCGGCAAACGTCTACGTCCAGACCGGACCACGAACCGTCGTCTGCTTGCTCAGCAAAACCTGGTACGCCGATGTTTACGCCACAGTTCAGTGCACCGCGAGCGATGGTGTCGGACAGGGTATCAGCCTGTACGCCACCGGCAACTGCAACTGCACCAGCAGCTGCTACAAATGCCAACTTTTTCATTTTGGATTCTCTCCACATTGGGTTCGACCAATCCGCGGCTCCCTCCCCCCAATGATTGGAAGCAGAGCATTGAAATCATCAATGGCAACGCAAACTGGCTACGGGCGGCAACTTAGTCTGACGCCTCTATCGCGCAAGCATGATTTCACGATTTGCCCGTTTTTTTGGCTCAATTTTCGATAATCGCTGTGGAAAAGACGATTTTGACTAAGGTTCCTTAACAAATTAACATTTCTTTGCGCATAAGGCGTTGCTGCGATTCGATACTCTGCGGTGTTTTATGAATGAAATATTTCAACACACTGGTTCATCTAGAGTTTTTATCTCTATTTTCAGCTACTGAGACAGTATTATCAGCGAAATTATCACCCCTTCGGGAGGCAGAATACCTTTTCGCTTTTCACGATTATTCGTCGGGATGCGATACCGCTTCGAATTGATGAGCCAAAGGGTCTAATTACGCTTGCCCCGTGCCTCGTGTTAGACGATCAAACGATGATCGATCCCAGATAGTAAGGAACGGGTTTTGAAAGACGAAACAAAAGTGGTGCATGGCCATCGTGGACCCAAAATGGAACGGCTGGACGTACGTACAGTCAACCCGGCGATCCAACGCGGCTCAACCTACCTCTATGATAGCGTACAGCATATGCAGGAGGTGCGCACGACAGCCGCTGAGCTGGGCATCCAGTCCTATGGCATCTCCGGTGGCGACCTCACGCTGCACTGGCAGGAAGCCTTTTGCGCGCTGGAAAACGGGTTTCGCGGGGTTGCGGTGAATTCGGGATTGCTAGCCTGCACCCTACCCCTGCTATCGCTGCTGGACACGGGCGAGCACCTGCTGATGGTCGATAGCGTTTACGAACCCGTGCGCACCTTCTGTAATAAGTTTCTGCCGCGTCTCGGGATCAGCGTCACCTACTATGATCCGCTGTCAACGCTAGACGAACTCGATGCCTTAACAACCGACAAAACCCGGGTGATCTATCTGGAAACACCGGGTTCTGTGACCTTTGAGATGCAGGACATCCCGGCAATAGCGGCCTGGGCACAGGACCGGGGCTTGCGGACGATCATCGACAACACCTGGGCGACGGGCATGTATTTCAAGCCGCTGGATCATGGCATCGATATCTCGACCCACGCCGCAACCAAGTATATGTGCGGCCACTCAGACGTCATTGCTGGCGCGATTGTCTGCAACGAAGCCACCGCGCCTTTGGTTGAGGCGACGCGCACGCAAATGGGGCTGGCGATCCCGCCGGATGAGGCGTACCAGGGCCTGCGTGGACTGCGAACCATGGCGGTTCGACTGCCGGTCCACTGGCAAAACGGCCTGAAGCTGGCACACTATCTCAGCGGCCGTGAAGAAGTGACGAACGTGCTACATCCTGCCATGGAACAAGATCCCGGCCACGCGATCTGGTCGCGGGACTTTAAGGGGGCGTCGGGCCTGTTCTCCGTCGTCCTGCGCAGCGATATATCCTGGGCGCAGATGAACGCGTTTCTTGACTCCCTGAAGCTATATGGATTGGGTTACAGTTGGGGCGGTTTCGAGAGTTTGTGCGTCCTGCAGGATCCAACACCCTTTCGGACGGTCAGCCAATGGCCGCGACCGGGTATCGGCAACGGTTATGTCCTGCGCTTTCATGCGGGACTGGAAGACGCTGACGACCTGATCGCTGATATTGAACAAGCCTTCCACGCCCTGCACAAGGTCTGACCTCATGCCCCAAGCCGACAGCCCTCTCTACACTCAAGAAGCGATCGACGCCCTGATTGCCAAAGTCCACTTCAACGCTGACGGGTTAGTTGCAGCGATTTCGCAGGACGTTGAGAACGGTGAGGTGCTGATGGTGGCATGGATGAACGCTGACACGCTGCGGGAGACGTTGGAAACTGGGCGGGCGTGTTATTGGTCGCGCAGCCGGCAGGCGTTTTGGCGCAAGGGTGACACCTCAGGCCACACTCAAACCGTGCACGACCTGCTGATTGATTGCGACGGCGACACCATCCTCATTAAAATCACGCAGATCGGCGCGGCCTGTCATACGGGCAAGCGGACTTGTTTCTTTACGTCCGTGAACGACTTTTAAATTACATTCTTGCCTTCACTCGATGGACGATCATGACCCTTCCTGCCGACCACCCACCTGTAAAATCACCCAAAATTGGCGTGATCCTGATGAACTTGGGCACGCCTGACGCTCCTGATGCGCCGAGCCTTCGCCGCTATTTGGCGCAATTTTTGTCCGATCAGCGGGTCGTAGACTACCCCGCATGGCTTTGGCAGCCCCTGCTGAGGGGCATTATTCTGCGCACGCGCCCGGCCAAGTCGGCGGCTTTGTATGCCAAGATCTGGGACTACGCCCGCGGGGACAGCCCTTTGCGGTTGATCCTTGGGGATCAGGTGGCGGCGATGCGGGAACGGATTGATCCGACCGGCGAGCAGGTCGTCTTTCGTGCCGGGATGCGTTACGGCAGCCCCAGCACCACGGACGTTCTGCACGAGTTGCAGGAAATGGGCTGCCAGCAGATCGTGCTGGCCGCGCTCTATCCGCACTACGCTGGTGCCACCATGGCGACAGGCTATGACGAAGCCTTTGAATTCCTCAAGAAAGCTAACTGGCAACCCGCTATTCGAACCATGCCATCCTATCAGGACCATGCGCACTACATCAGCGCCCTGGCGCATTCCGTCCAAGATCATCTGGCCGGATTGGAGTGGGAGCCTGACGTCATCGTCACATCCTACCACGGCGTCCCACAGCGGTATCTGACCGGCAAGGGCGACCCCTATCACTGCCAATGTCATAAGACGACGCGTCTGCTTGGCGAAGCGCTGCCCCATCTGGCCGACAAGTTCATGGTGACCTTCCAGTCGCGCTTTGGACCAGAAAAGTGGCTGCAACCCTACACCGACAAGACCATCGATAAGCTTGGTGAGGAGGGCAAAAAGATTGCTGTCATCACGCCGGGTTTCTCCGCTGACTGTCTTGAGACCTTGGACGAAATCGGCAACGAGGCTCGCGAAGACTTCATGGAAGCGGGCGGCACGCATTTCACCTATATCCCCTGCCTGAACACCCAGCCTGCGCACCTGGACATGCTTGAAACCCTCGTCCGGCGTGAACTTTCGGGCTGGTACCCGTTGCACGGGACGGATGAAGCGCGCATATCTTGATCTATGAACGCTCGTGGCTCTTTTCTCACCCGATACGCGCTCTTCCTGTTCAAGCGGGAACTGAGCATCCTCAGCTATTTTCTGATCAAGGGGCGCAAGCGGCGCATGCTGATGGGAGCCTATTGGCAAGCATCGTTCCTGCCTGGTCTGCTGGGCCTGTTTTTCGTCGTGATGCGACTGGCGGGCATGGATCTGGGACCGGCAATCGCGTCGGTTGTGCTCTTTTCCGTGGGCGCGTTGGTGACCGAAATTCTGCTGTTTGAGCAGAACAAATTCACTTGGCCTGTCTTCCAGCGGATTATAGAACCGGGCAAATTCAACCGCGCGGTGAAGGATCGCCTCGGGTTTGAAGGGTTTCCCGGCCGCGACGCCTGGGTCACCGTTGAAGCGAGCGCGCCTGAGCAGGTCCGCCGCATGATCTTGTCCAGCCTGCAACAAACCCGGCAAACGCCGCCCACGCTGCAACTTTACCTGATGCAGGCACCAGAGGTGAAAGTGGCGGGGATCATGGGGGCGTTTACGCTGATCATGATGTTCGGCCCCAGCGGTAGCACCGCCTTTACGGTGCCTGTGCTTTCCTTCCTGCTCGGCGTGGTTTTGCGCCGGGTGAAACAGGGTGTAGATAGCGCGCTGGTTTGGCCTTTTGTCGAAAACCTGATCGACTGGACCATGGTCAACTCTCTCGCCGGTGGGCGTTACGAGCGCGCCGAGTTTAACTGAATAACGGCTTCAGCTCGCTGAGCAATCGGGCGCTTTGCGCATGACCAGTCCACAAAAAAAGCCCGCTG
>PAFB01000005.1 GCA_002700865.1 Rhodospirillaceae bacterium | reverse complement strand
GCCGTCGGCATGGCAGGGGCGGAAGTGTGTGTGGTGCAATAAGCCTCTCGTTGCGATCGGCCGCCGCAGGAAGAATGGAAAACAAACTCACGATGACTGGCTCAAGCGCCCCTTTCACAAGCAGTGCTACAAGGTCAAAATGGAGCAAGATCTGATTTAAGCGGGCTCCACTGATAACTCCTGCCCCGTCCTACACTTACCTTAGCTTTGGCGCAGCGACAGTCCGTCTGTTGTGTGTTCTGCCATTTGACATAAGAGGTGTTGTGTCATGTGTAGAGTAAGTAAGACCAGAAAATTGACGCACACTCATGTCCGACAACTTCGACGCACTCTTCGACCTCGCGGCTTCCGGCGCTCCGGCTGTCACGCACGGCCCTCCAAACGGCACCACCTCGACGCACGCGCCGCCAGCGAGTGCCAACCTGCCACCGCTCTCGTCCTTTGGGCGCGGCATTGTCAAGGAGCTGCGACCGAGCGGCAACACCGAGCACGAGTTTGTTGCGTTCGACACGCATGTCTCCAAGGACTCGGCCACCATCACAGCGGTCATGATCAGTGCTCCATCTACGTGCGGGGACACGCGTTTGCAGGCCGGTTTTGCAGTGTTCCAGGCGACGGCTCCCGAGTTCATTCCAGCCAAAGACGGCACGGCGTATGAGACTGGCCGTGACAAGCACATCCGTTCCGACGGCGGCGCGCGCACTGTCAACACGATGGTGCTGCCAAAGGACAAGGTTGAGGCCGCACTGCTCAAAGACCAGACGCCCGCTGCGTTCAAGACGGCTTTCCTCAACGCCAACTACGCGCCACAGGGCAAGGCTGACGACCTCACCGTCCAGTACGGCGCCCCCATTGTAAAGCTTCACCTCAACCCTGGCAAGAAGACCGTTCCCAAGCGCGGTGACACGTTCAAGATCTCCAACTTTGTCATCCCTGTCGCTGTCCCGGGCAAGGAGGACGGCGACGGCTACCATGCTGGCGGTGCGCTCGGCGTCTTGCCATACCACACCATCTCGGCTGACGACCTGGTGATTGGTGCTGCGATGCCACCTTCCGACCTCAAGGTGCTCGTCGAACAGCAGCTGACCCGTGCCAGCCTCGCGGTTGTCGGCTTCTCGCCGTCGATGGCTTTGCTTGTGGACCCATCCACCAAGACTCCGTTCGAGACCGCGATCGCGTCGGCCACGGGGCACGACATCAAGTTGCTGGCCGAGTGTGTGAAGCCGACACTGTGCGAGCCTGCCACCATCGGCAACCTGGAGCAGCGAGCCGTGTGGGTAGACGCAGAGCTGCTGCCGGACTGGGCACGCCACATGGCAACTGCGGCCATTGAGCCCGGCTCGTGCAACCTCGGCCGCGTGAACAACATGCTCTGCCTCACGTCGAGCCCGGTGCTGACCACCATCAGCAATACCAGCCACGTCTTCCCAGACGTCATGGTCGCAGCTGTCCAGATCATGAAGGGCGAGTTTGAGGGCAACATCAACTCGGAGCTCATTCTCAGCACCACGATCGCTCAGTACGCCGAGCGCACCTTTGCCGACGCCAAGCTCGCCAAGGCGGGAGCGCGCGACGCACCCAAGATCATGGAGGTCAAGTTGGACACTTCGATTGCCACAACCGAGCTGCTCAAGAAGTCGATCGATGCCGGTAAGCCCGCGGCCGGCATTGCCAAGCTGCCGGTCTATGCCTCGTTCATGACGCACCACGTGACCGCTCCGTTTGGCGTGGACGAGCCGCAGCTGTCGACGGCGCTGTTCTGCATTTTCAAGCCGGTGCTGAGCGTCTCGTTCGTTGGCAAGCTCGCAAAGAACACGAGCGGCGCCAACCTCGCCGACAAGGCCAAGGAGACCATCAAGAATCAGCGCGCGCTCCTCAAGCAGCTGGACGTGGTGGAGCTGGACCTGATTTCGTCGCCAGAGGGGATCGTGGTGAACACGGATGCCACCTTTGAGCTGGCTTTCAAGCTGTCTCCAGAGTACGTGAAGAAGGGCCTCGGCATGGCAGGTGGTGGCAGCATCTTTGTGTCCGAGACAAAGGGCAACCTCACAGACGCGATTGAGATCTCGTGCGCGGCTGCCAAGGCGGCGGACGAGGATGTGGCGAAGCAGTACAAGCGTGCGTCGTCCTACTCGAAGCCCAAGTGCTTTGCTGCCACCAACCTGAAGCTCGCCAAGAATGCTGCGTTCAGCTGCATCAACCAGGACGGCGCGACCGATGTGCGCGGCGACGTGTTTGCCCTTGTGGGCGGACACGAGTCGGCGCTCAAAACCGCCAACGCAACCATGGAGTCGCTCAAGGACGTCGGCTTTGGCGAGACGGCGCTCGCCACCGCGCTCGACCTCGACGGCACGCCCGGCGAGCTCGTGGCCAAGGTGAACCACAACGCCGTGTTCCTCTTTCAGAAGCGCTTTGCGTCGACCGCAAATGGTGCCGGTCCCTCGATTGCCGTAAAGCTCGACAACGAGCTGGACCTCTCTTACATGATGGACGACGCCGATCCACCCGCCAAGAAGAGCAAGACCAAGTAACGCGCTGAACTGTGCGAAGCTGCGATGAAAGCCCGAGCAGATGGACGAGCGTTTAGAGTGGCCGAAAGCCACTCTTGGGTGAACAGAAGTGTGGACACAGAGTGCAAAATAGCAGTAAGAGTGTGCGATAAGACAAGAGTCCGCGCAAGTCATCAGGGTCAAAAAGGTTGATTGGCAGAACACAGCAGATGGACACGGTGGAGGCCGTGTGCAAGCATTGTGCGCTCTGCGGAGATCCTGTTGTTGACAGCCTGATCGCCGAGCCTGCCCAGCCGCTCTGTGCCAATGGAGTCGCGTGCGAGACGTGCTCGCCCCACGTGCGCCGCTACCGCCTCCGTGTTGCTGCCTGGGCAAAACATGGGATGACACCGCCTGCGCTGACGTGGTGCTCGGAGCCGCGGCGCGATGTCTACGGCAATAGGTTCTGAACTGTAGTGTCTGAGCATATGCACCTTCTTGGGGCAAAACCACAGCGTGCGAATCGCACTCTCAAGAGTATTACAGTAGTTCTCACAAAAGTGTCGACACTCTTGTGTACCGACAATAAGGCAGTCCTTGCGAACCATAAGTCAGAGAAGCTGGCTTGCCACATGTCGCGGGACCTCGCGCCGCGCAGCCTAGGCGCAGCCGCGCCCGAGCCAGAGGCAGTGACGTTTGAGCACGACCGCGCAGAGGTGCCGCCTTTTGGACAGGCCGTAACGATGAAAGTTGAGCACGATGGCAGTCTAATTCAGCGTCCTATCATTCCCGTCTTTGACGAGCGCCTTGCCAACCAGCCGATCGAGCACCCAGTTCTGACAGGTACGATGGGATCTGGAAAGACGCGCGAAACCACTGCGCACGTATCGGACACAGCAAAAATGGGTGTCAACGTGGTGCTGGTCCCCAGGCGGAAGCTGGCAGTCAACCAGCAGCGCTCGTACTCGGCCATCTACGGCCGACTCGTCTGCAACAAGACTCTGCCATCGCTGCTCGACGACGGCGTCACGTGCGATCTGCGAGCTCAGATCGTGTCGCTTGATGCTGCATTGGCAGGGCAGGCGCGTGCTGGGAACATGGACGTCGCCCGCCGCGAGCAGCTGCTTGCGCAACTGGGTCAGTGCTACGTCGTGTACGCCAAACAGGACAAGCACGTGAAGTACCGGAACGTCAAGGCGATTGCTGCGCGTGGCGTGGGGCTGATCATTGTGCTGCCAAAGCAGTGCCCAATGGTTGCCCAGTGCCTCGAGGCAGCCACTGTCAACCTCCTGATCACCGATGAACTCAAATGCCTGACGAGCATGGTAGCAACCAAATGCTTGAACGACACGCCGTCGTTTGCCGCCATGCAGAAGCTTGCTGGATCTGCCAAGCGGCTCATTTTCCTGGACGCTGACTTCTTCCTCGGCGGGCAGCCGCTCAACTTCACGCATTTCCTACTGATGGGGCGCCAGGGAACGCGCGACCGGCTGGCAGTCCACAAGTTTTTGCAGGTGAAGCCGGAGCTGCAGCGCGACATTGCTCTCTTTCACAGAAGTGTGCCGCCGGACGTCGAGGCGTCGTGGCTGAACAAGATGAACGCACGACTGCGCGAGATGGGCAAGCCGGCGGTCGAAACATGCGGCACGGTCAAGCACTTTGAGTTCCTCCTCGCCGCGATCAAGGTCTTCATGCGCAGCACAGAGGGCAAGGACTACAAGGTCTTTGTCACGTGCTCCTCGCGGGTGCGAGCCAATGCTGAGGCCCGCGACGCGCTGCGCGCGCAGCTCCGTGCCACGGCGTACACCACGAACACCAACGCACAGCGCGCACACGACGAGATGCGCACTATCGACGAGTTCTTCAGTCGGATGCAATTCATTTCGGCGTCCAGCACCATCGATGTCGGCATCGACTCGCTCGTGCACTTCCCATTCATCATTGCCATCACCAAGGGTGGCACGTCGCTGCCCTCTTCGCACATTCAGGCTATGTACCGCGTCAGCCGCATCCTGAAAATGGACTTTACACTCCTGTGGTACATCGACGAGCCGATGCCCAAGCCCAGTACACAGCTGAGCACGCAGACGGACAGCCTCACGCTCGGCACGCTGACGGACAAGCAGCGCTTCCACGCGCAGGCGGGCACGGGTGCAATGCCTATGCACCCTAAGCTCGTTGCCATCTGGAGCGAGAACGCGCTGGAGACCAAGTGGAACGCTTCGGAGCACGCGGTCTTGGTGCGCGAGACGCTGAGCCGCAACCCGTGCTACCGCATCATCGAACCGTGCGACATCAAGATGCCAGTTGGCGTGATCTCGGTGACTCCGCGGGACGTCAAGCTGATGACCGACGCCTTCATTGATGTCAGCCCGGGCGGCATGGCCAACATGTTTGCGAACGCAAGAGATGTCGCACTCGAAGTCAGCGACCCCGTGGAGCGCCACAAGCACAGCCTCGGCCACTTCAGCGGGGCTGTGGCGCAGCTGATGCTGGCCAACCCGACTTTTACCCAGAGCGACGCCGAGCATGTCGTGCTGGCAAACTGCGACGGCGCGGTTCGTGACGTCCATGCTGACGCCGACATTTCAAAACTCGATGCCGCTACGCTCGAGAGCTGCCTGCTGGATACGTGGAAGGTCGCACGATACACGGGACTCGCTGCCGTTGACGCAACGATTGTGGCGGAAATGGAGAAGCCCATTGACAAGTACGTGCTTGGCATGGCGTCGCTGAAAGGCCATCTGGCAATCGAGCACCACATGATGACGTTGCAGAAGCTAGGAGCGCCGAAGCGGCTCGCAGGTGTGGGCCTGTACAACGACCTCGCAAACAAGGTGCGGTACGCCGAGCGCGCTGCCGAGCTGCTCCGTGTGCCACAGCTCGTTCCCGCGTCAAGTGAGCACCTGATCTACGTGCCCGATGCCCTGGTCAGCCGCATCAACCGGCTCCTGCGTTTCGATGCGATCCCGGCCGACTCGCTCTGGATGAACGAGCTCGCGGCGTGCACGCGTGGCGTCTCAGACCAGCACGCGGCACGTGGCTGGAGCGAGACACACGTGCTCGCGATGCTACGTACGCTCTTTGCCGAGGTTGGCAACTGTGAGATGGTCACTGAGACAAGGCCTTTGAGCCCCGATGAGTCCGCCAATCTGACTGCCATGATGCTCGCTCGAGAAGGCCTGTCAGCAGTCGACGAGGAAGCTCCCGCCCCCGCCGCTGCTCCCGCCCCCGCTGCAGCCGATCCTGACGACATGGAGGCGGCTTTCGCCCTCGACGAGCCCTCGATGCCGCCCGTGGGAGAGCAGCAGGACAGCACTCAGGCCGGCGCAAAGCGACTGGAGATCATCACCAAGGCATCAGCTGCGCTGCACTACACCTCGATTGCAATCAAGCTCTATCAGTTTGAGTACACGAAAGCGTGTGGCAAGGTGGCCAAAGGCGCGACCCGCATCACGCAGGAGAACGATGCTGGCGAGCAACGCACCGTGATCTCGGCCGAAAGGGAGGAGCAGCGCAAGCGCAAGAATACAAAGCAGGCGGAGCGGCGTATGGCTAGCAAGCAAGCCAAGGATGTATCGGCGAGCGAGGACGGCGCGCCGAATGGTGGCTCTTCAGTAGAAATGGAAGAGGCAGCGCCTCTTGACCCGCTACACGAGGCCAAAGAGGCGGCTGCTGCGTGGAATGCTCAGCTTCTTGGTCACCAAGAAGATGGCGAGGCCAACGGCGATGCCATGTCCGTCTCCGGGGCGTCTGTCGCTTCCTCGACGGGTCTGAGCGCGGAAGACAAGGCCCGCGAGGCCAAGCGCAAGGCAGCACGCAAGAGGGCGTTGGAGGCCTGCAACAAGGCGGCGGAAGCGGAGGTTGCCGAGTTTCTGAACACTCCCGAATACGACAAGAAGCTCGCTGCCGCCAAGCGCCGGCTGAGGCCCGAGTTTCCGTGCGCGCAGATGGTCGCCAGCTTCGATGATGATGCGTACGAGGTCAAACCCGTGACCCCAATGCTTCTGATGAAGTGGACCAGCACGCTGAGCGGCAAAGTGGAGTCGCCCTTTCGCGCGTCTCACGCCTTGCTGGATGACCGGGGAAAGCAAATCCTGGCGCAGAGCTTGTTGCGGGGCTACCGCGACTACGACCCACCCGAGCTGGCGGAGGCGCCCGCGGGCATGTCTGAGGGCGAGCCACCGGCGTCCGAACGCCAGCTGGGGCAGCTGCGAGCCCACACACTGGCCGAAGGCTACGAGGCGGGCTTTGAGCTGTACCCGCTCGAGAAGACAATCAAGCTGCTAGCCGTCGCCAACGAGGCACCCTGCGCAGATGATATGAGCAATGTGAAAGAGCTGTTCCGCAAGGTGGTCAGCATGTCCGTGAAGACGCGGACTGACTACAAGACCGCCACCATCGTCAACGCGCTGCAGCGAATGCTAACCAAGGGCATTGCGGACTATGAGACAAACACGCTGAAGCTGCCCGTCACGTACCGACCGGGCAACAGCATCGTCGGCGTCTCGCGCTCTTACGCATCCCACCCGTCAAACCAGACGCTGCCAAACATCCTGCGCATCGCGCTCATGGGTCCGCATTTGCACGACATGGACATTGCCATCTCGCTGCCCACAAGCATTGTCATCGGCTTGCTCATGCTGGGCAAGAACCCACACGAGTGGTGGGACATTGGCATGGAGTATGTGGAAGACCGCTGCGGTGGCATTGCGTCAGGCCACGACGACAAGCGCTTCCAGCAGCGAGTTGTGACGTTCTACCACGGCAAGATCTCCGTTGACGCCGCCAAGGAGTTGCTGCACGTAGCAATGAACAATGGCCGATTTGAGTACTACCTGCAGCGCGACCACGGGATCCGCACCACAGAGCACGCACCCGAGCTGATTCGGATGCGCGAGAGAACGCTCGCCGTGCGGGAGCTCTTCATCGAGCACGGCCACGTCATCTTTGGAGACGAGGGCAACTACACCAAGCTGAAACGCGACGTGTACGAACACAAGAGGTTTTCGACCGACGAGGAACTCTACACGCACGGCGCGCTGCCGGACGATAACGAAAAGGCTAAACGCACGTTGTTTGCTGTGGGTCTGCACACGATTGAGCGGCGCGTGATGCGCGTCTGCGTTGACGTGGCGCACGATTTGGACCTCGTGGTCTTCTCCTCAATCTACGACGGTCTGCAGATCATTCACCCTCGCGTTGACGACTGGGTTGGCAAGCTCGAGGCCTACCGTCGCGAGTGCCACGACCGACTGCTGTCCAAGTTCAAGACACACGTGTACATCGTCGAAAAGCCCTTCTACATCACCGGCGTGGCACATCCCGACGGCGACAGCCACGAGCCCGACGGCAACGGCGACGGTGCATCCGGACT